>NZ_JALPKP010000026.1:0-81053 GCF_051383635.1 Geodermatophilus sp. CPCC 205506
CCTCGACGGCGGGCGCGGCCACCGCCGCGGCGGCGGCGACCTTGGGGGCGACGGCGACGCGCGCGGCCTCCAGCGCCGGGCCGGTGGCCTCGCGGGCGGCCTCGACGCGGGGTGCCAGCTGTTCCGCCGCCGCCCGGCCCGCCTCGGCCATCGCCGTCCCGATGTGGCTGAAGCCCTCTGTGAGCTCCTCGCCGATGATCTGGCCGTGCGTCTTCTTGCGGAACACGGGATGCACCTCCGGTTGATCGTGTCGGCGGCCATCCTGCCCGCTCGTCGCGGCGGGCACACCCCGAGTGGGAGCGGCGGGCGCAGGACCTGGATAGCGTTCCCCGGTGCAGCTACGCATCTTCACCGAACCCCAGCAGGGCGCCACCTACGACGACCTGCTCGCCGTCGCGCGGCGGACCGAGGAGACCGGGTTCGACGCCTTCTTCCGCTCCGACCACTACCTGGCCATGGGCGGGGACGGCCTGCCCGGCCCGACCGACGCGTGGGTCACCCTCGCCGGGCTGGCCCGGGAGACCAGCCGCATCCGCCTCGGCACGCTCATGACCGCGGCCACCTTCCGGCTGCCCGGACCGCTGGCCATCTCGGTCGCGCAGGTCGACCAGATGAGCGGTGGCCGCGTGGAGCTCGGCATCGGCGCCGGCTGGTTCGAGGCCGAGCACCGCGCCTACGGCATCCCGTTCCCCGAGCTGGGTGAGCGCTTCGACCGCTACGAGGAGCAGCTGGCGGTCATCACCGGCCTGTGGGGCACGCCGGCGGGGGAGACGTTCGCCTTCGACGGGCGGCACTACCAGGTCAGCGACTCGCCGGCGCTGCCCAAGCCGGTGCAGGACGGCGGCGTCCCGATCCTCGTCGGCGGCCGCGGCAAGCGCCGGACGCCGCGGCTGGCGGCCCGGTACGCGGGGGAGTTCAACGTGCCCTTCGCGCCGGTGGAGGACAACGCCCGGCTGTTCGCCGGCGTGCGCGCGGCCTGCGAGGAGGCCGGTCGCGACCCGTCGTCGGTGGTCTACAGCTCCGCCCTGGTGCTCTGCGTGGGGAAGGACGAGGCCGAGCTGGCCCGCCGGGCGGCCGCCATCGGGCGCGACGTCGACGAGCTGCGGGAGCACGGTGCCGCCGGGACGCCGGCCGAGGTGGTCGACGTCCTCGGGCAGTACGCCGAGGCCGGCGCCTCGAGGGTCTATCTGCAGGTGCTCGACCTGGCCGACCTCGACCACCTGGACCTCGTCGCCGCCGAGGTGGCGCCGCAGGCCGGGTGACCGGACCGGGTGCGCCGGGACCTCGACCTCACGTCGAGGTCGAGGTCCCCGGTCGGCCCGAGAATCCCGTCGAGCACCGGAGTAGGCTGAGCCGCGTGACCGGGCGGTTCCTCCTCCACCGGCCGCGCTGACGCCCTCTCCACGGCCAGCGCGGCGACCCCTCCTGTGCGAGGGGTTTTTTGATGTCCGCCCCCGGTACCCGCGACCCAGGAGCCTGCAGTGAGCCAGACGGCCAGCCAGCCGAGCACCGATCCCGCCGTCGACGGGGTCCCTCCGCACCGGTACACCCCGGCGCTGGCGCAGCAGATCGAGCTCGCCTGGCAGGACCGCTGGGAGGGTGAGGGGACGTTCCACACGCCCAACCCCGTGGGCCGGCTGAGCGACGGTTTCGAGCGGGTCGCCGACCGGCCGAAGTTCTTCGTGATGGACATGTTCCCGTACCCCTCGGGCGCCGGCCTGCACGTCGGGCACCCGCTGGGCTACCTGGGCACGGACGTCACCAGCCGGTTCCGCCGCATGGACGGCGACAACGTGCTGCACCCGATGGGTTATGACGCCTTCGGCCTGCCCGCCGAGCAGTACGCCGTCCAGACCGGCCAGCACCCGCGGGTCACCACCGAGGCGAACATCGCCGCGATCCGGGCGCAGCTGCGCCGGCTGGGCGTGGACCACGACGAGCGCCGCACCTTCGCGACCATCGACCCGGGCTACTACAAGTGGACCCAGTGGATCTTCCTGCAGATCTTCGGTTCCTGGTTCGACGAGTCGGCCGGCCGGGCGCGCCGCATCGAGGAGCTGGTCGCCGAGCTGGACGCCGGCACCCGCTCGCCCGCGCCCGGCACCAACCCCTCCGGCCGCCCGTGGGCCGAGCTGGACGACGTCGAGAAGCGCAAGGTCGTCGACGCGCACCGGCTGGCCTACCTGCACGAGGCGCCGGTCAACTGGTGCCCGGGTCTGGGCACGGTGCTGTCCAACGAGGAGGTCACCGCCGACGGGCGCTCCGAGCGAGGCAACTTCCCGGTGTTCCGGCGGCCGCTGACCCAGTGGATGATGCGGATCACCGCCTACGCCGAGCGGCTGCTGACCGACCTGGACCGGCTGGACTGGCCGGACTCGCTGAAGCAGATGCAACGCAACTGGATCGGCCGCTCGACCGGTGCGCGGGTCGGCTTCAGCTGCGGCGACCAGACCATCGAGGTCTTCACCACCCGTCCGGACACGCTGTTCGGCGCCACTTACATGGTGGTGGCGCCGGAGCACCCGCTGGTCGACGCGCTGACCGCCTCCGCCTGGCCCGAGGACACCGACCCCCGCTGGACCGGCGGGGCCGCGACGCCCGCCGAGGCCGTCTCCGCCTACCGGCGGGAGGCCTCCCGCCGGTCGGAGCTGGAGCGCCAGACCGAGGGGCGGGACAAGACCGGTGTCTGGCTGGGCGTCACGGCGGTCAACCCGGTCAACGGCCGGGAGCTGCCGGTGTTCGTCGCCGACTACGTCCTGATGGGCTACGGGACCGGCGCGATCATGGCGGTGCCCGGTGAGGACATCCGGGACTTCGAGTTCGCGGAGAAGTTCGGGCTGCCCGTGATCCGGACCGTGCAGCCGCCGGCGGACTTCCAGGGCGGCGCGTACACCGGGGCGGGCCCGATGATCAACTCGTCGAACGACGAGGTCTCGCTGGACGGTCTGGACAAGGCCGAGGCGATCGCGCGCATCACCGACTGGCTGGTCCGGCACGGGCACGGCGAGGCGACGACCACGTACAAGCTGCGGGACTGGCTGTTCAGCCGGCAGCGCTACTGGGGCGAGCCGTTCCCGATCGTCTACGACGAGAACGACCTGCCGATCGCCGTTCCGCAGTCGATGCTGCCGGTGCTGCTGCCCGAGGTGGACGACTACTCGCCGAAGACGTTCGCCGACGACGACGCCGACTCCGCCCCCGAGCCGCCGCTGTCCCGCGCGACCGACTGGACCACCGTCGAGCTCGACCTGGGCGACGGGCCGCGGAAGTACCGGCGCGAGACCAACACGATGCCCAACTGGGCGGGCTCGTGCTGGTACTACCTGCGGTACCTGGACCCGGGCGACGACGAGCACATGGTCGACCCCGAGCTGGAACGGTACTGGCTGGGCCCGCGCGGGGACGGCGACGTCGGCGGGGTGGACCTGTACGTCGGCGGCGTCGAGCACGCGGTGCTGCACCTGCTGTACGCGCGGTTCTGGCACAAGGTGCTGCACGACCTGGGGTACGTCTCCAGCGAGGAGCCGTTCCGGCGCCTGGTGAACCAGGGCTACATCTCGGCCTACGCCTACACCGACGAGCGCGGCTTCTACGTGCCCGCCGCCGAGGTGGTGGAGGAGGAGGGCCGGTTCTTCCACGAGGGCCGGCCGGTCAACCGCGAGTACGGGAAGATCGGCAAGAGCCTGAAGAACATGGTCACGCCGGACGAGATGATCGGCGCCTTCGGGGCCGACACCTTCCGCGTGTACGAGATGTCGACCGGCCCGCTGGAGCAGTCCCGGCCGTGGGAGACCAAGGCCGTCGTCGGGTCGCAGCGGCTGCTGCAGCGGATCTGGCGCGTGGTGGTGGACGAGGAGACCGGCGCCGTGCGGGCCGCGGAGGACGTCGAGCCCTCCGAGGAGACGCTGCGGGCGCTGCACCGGACGATCGACGGCGTCCGGGACGGCATGGCAACGCTGCGGTTCAACATCGCGATCGCCCGGATCACCGAGCTGACCAACCACCTGACGCAGGCCTACGGCGCGGACTCCCCGGTCCCGCGGTCGGTGGCCGAGCCGCTGGTGCTGCTGGTCGCCCCGCTGGCCCCGCACATCGCCGAGGAGCTGTGGTCGCGGCTGGGCCACGACGCGTCGCTGGCCTGGGCGCCGTTCCCGGTGGCGGACGCGCGCTGGCTGGTCGAGGACACCGTGCAGGTGGCCGTCCAGGTCAACGGCAAGGTGCGTGCCCAGGTCACAGTGCCGGCGGACGCCGACGCCGCCGCGCTGGAGGCCGCCGCCCGCGCCGACGAGAGGATCGCCGGGCACCTGGCGGGGAAGACGGTGCGGCGGGTCGTGGCCGTCCCCGGCCGGCTGGTCAACTTCGTCCTCGGGTGAGCCCGGGGGGCTGGGGGCGCGGAACTCCCCGCGCTCTCAGCCTCCGAGCACGCCGACCGGGGTGAGGACGGCCCGCATCGCCGCCTCGACCGGGTCGACCACCGCCGTGACGGGGACGTCGCGGCCCAGTTCGGTCGTCAGCGACGTGGCACCGGCGTCGACGATGCCGCACGGGATCATGTTGGCGAACGCGGCCATGTCGGGGTCGCAGTTCAGCGCGAACCCGTGCATGGCGACACCCCTGGCCACCCGCACGCCGATCGCGGCGACCTTGCGGTCCGGGCCGCGCTCGTCGGCGCGCACCCACACACCGCTGCGCCCCTCGACCCGTTCGGTGGCCAGTCCGATCCCGGCGCAGACGTCGATGAGGGCGCTCTCCAGCCGCCGCACGTGGGCCACGACGTCGACCGGGTCGGGCAGACGCACGATCGGGTAGCCCACCAGCTGGCCCGGCCCGTGCCAGGTGATCTTGCCGCCGCGGTCCACGTCGATGACCGGGGTGCCGTCGAACGGGCGCTCGTGCGGCAGGGTGCGCTTGCCGGCGGTGTAGACCGGGGGGTGCTCGAGCAGCAGCAGGGTGTCGGGCGCATCGCCCTCCACCACGCGGGCGTGCAGGTCGCGCTGGCGCGCCCACGCCTCCTCGTAGTTGACCAGACCCAGGCGGAGAACCTCGAGCGCGCTCACGGTCTCCACCCTATGCCCGTGGTTCGGGCAGGCGTCGGGGCTCCAGGCGGGTCTCGACCACCGCGCCGTCCGGCCCCCGCTCGACGCGGTAGGCCGCCTTGTCGGGACGGTCGGCGACCGCCTCGACGAGCTCGGTGCCGCGGTACACCAGCCCGACCCCGTCGTCGGTGGCGTGCCCGGCCGGCAACGTCCCCTCGGCCACCAGCCGGTGGTAGAGCGGGCGGCGTTGCTCCTCCGAGTCGTGGTGCACGCCGTTCGACGTGGGGATCAGCCCCAGGCCGTCGGTGACCGGCCGGAGATCGGGCCCGTACGAGTCGGTGGTGCCGCCGACGTGCCAGCACAGCGATCCCGCGGACACCCCGCCGAGGACCACGCCGGCCTCCCACACCTCCCGGAAGACCGCGTCGAGGCCGTGCACCCGCCACACCGCCAGCAGGTTGGCCACACTCCCCCCGCCGACCCAGACGACGTCCTGGTCCAGGAGGTGCGCCCGCAGGTCCGGCACGGTGGGCATGGGGAACAGGCTGAGGTGGCTGACCTCGACCGGGCTGCCGGCGAACGCGCCGTAGACGCCGGCCAGCCGGACCGGGTCGTCGCCGGTGGCGGTGCCGAGATAGCACAGCCTCGGCCGGTCGGGCCGCCCGGCGAGCTCGACCGCCAGGTCGAAGACCGGTCCGGGCGCCCAGTCGTAGGGCCCACGACCACGGGTGCGGAAGCCCATGCTGGTCGCCAGGATGGTCGGTGCGGACGCGGGCACGGGCAGGCAGCTCCTCGCTCGTGGGATCGCCAGGTGTGCCGCACCACGGGCTCGGGAAGAGTCGGCAGCGGCACGGGACGAACCTAGGCCCGCAGGCACCGGGCCACCCGCGCGGTCCGGGGACTGTGGACGGCGGCTCGGCCTGTGGACAACGGCGACGGTGTGCACGGCCGAGCGCCTACGGTGCCCAGCCATGCCGATCCGCGACCCCTCCGACCGTCGTGAGCCCGCAGACGCTCCCGTCGTGCCCGGCTACCGCCTGGAGGAACTGCTGGGCCGCGGCGGATCGGGCGAGGTCTGGCGGGGCGTGCCGCGGTCGGGCGGGCCGCCGGTGGCGGTCAAGGTCCTGGTGGCCGGCGACCCCGAACGGCAGGCACGGGAGGCGGCCCTGCTGGGCGAGCTGGATCACCCGCACCTCGTCCGGCTGGTCGACGTGGTGCACCAACCCCGCCGGGGCGCGCAGCCGCGGGTCGCCCTGGTCCTCGACCTGCTCCCCGGCGGCAGCCTGGCCGCCCTGCTGGCGCGTCGCGGCCGGTTGCGCCCCGGTGAGGTGGTGACCGCCGTCGCGCCGGTGGCCGCCGCGCTCGCCCACGCCCACGAGCACGGGGTGGTGCACGGACACCTGTCGCCCGGCAACATCGTCTTCACGGCCGAGGGCCGGCCGGTGTTGACCGACCTGGGTGTGGCCCGGGTGCTGGGGGAGGCCGCGGCCGGTGAGGTCACACCGGCCTACGTCGACCCGACGGTCGCACGTGGTGGCGCGCCGGGACCGGCGTCGGACGTGTTCGGCGTGGCCGCCGCGGCGTTCCACGCCCTCACCGGTGTCGCCCCCTGGAACGCCGCCACGGCGGCCGACACGCTCCGCGTGGCCGCGAACGGGGTGATCCCCGACCTCGCCGAACTGGCGCCCGACGCACCCGCGGAGCTGCGCGATGTCATCGGCCGGGGGCTGTCAGCGGATCCGCACCTGCGGGGCTCGGCCGCGGCGTTCGCCCTCGACCTGAGGCACGCCTGCCGGCCGGAGCCGGTGTGGCTCCCGGTGGCCGGGGTGCTGGAGGAGGACCTCGCCGGCACCGGCGGCCCGCGTACCGAGCTGACCCACCAGGTGCCCGGTCGACACCGCACGGCCGAGCCGCCGGAGCCCCCGCGCCGGCGCATCCGCCTGCCGACCGGCACGGCGGAGACGGCGGCCCGACGGATCGGCGTCGTCGTCGCAGTGGGGGTCGTCCTCGCCGGGGTGGTGTGGCTCGGCGGACGGTGGGCGCAACCCGACGCCCCACCGGCCCGGGCAGCCGAGCTCGCCGACCGCGCGGCCAGTTCGCCGCGGACGACGGCGCCGCTCCCGGACACCCCACCCGCCGAGGAGTCGCCGCAGGGGGAGGCGGCGCAGGACGACTCGGCGGAGGCCTGGAGGGACCGCCTCACCACGCTGTACGGACGCCGGGCGGCGGCGTTCCGGACGGGATCGGTGGACCTGCTGGACGAGGTGCACCTGCCCGGCACGCCGATGGCGACCGCCGACCGGGAGACCGTGTCGAGCCTGCTCGCCGCCGGCGAGAGCCTGCGCGGCTTCACCCCGGCGGTGCTGCGGGTGACCGTGGTCGACGGCGGCGTCGCGCAGGGGCGGGTGACCCTCCAGGTGGTCGACACCTGGCCGGCCTACGACGTCATGGCCGTGGGGGCACCGGACGGGCCGGCCCGGCGCTCGGTGGACGCACGGGGTGAGGCCGAGGTGCGGATGACGCTGGTGGCCGTCGACGGGGACTGGCGGATCGACTCGGCCGAGCGGATCGGGTGAGTCAGGTGCGACCCAACGCCGCGCGGAACGCCTCGTCGAGGTCCTCGTGCGTCCAGGCGTACCCCGCTCCCGACAGCTTCCGGGGGAGGGCACGTTGACCGGCCAGGACACCGGTGCGGCCGAACTCCCCGAGAGCGAGCGAGAGGGCCACGCGGGGGACGGCGAGCACGGTCGGCCGGCGAACCACGCGGCCCAGGCGGCGGGTGAACTCGGCGTTGGTCACGGGGCCGGGCGCGGTGAGGTTCACCGGTCCGGAAACGTCGGCCGTCAGCAGGAAGCGGATCGCGGCCACCTCGTCGTCCAGGCTGATCCACGGCCAGTACTGCCGCCCCGATCCCATGCGGCCACCCAGCCCGGCACGGAAGACCAGGCCCAGGATCTGCATGAGCGGCGCCCCGCGGCCGACGACGAGCCCCGTCCGCAGTTGCACCACGCGGACACCGGCCTCGGCGGCGGGAGCCGTGGCCGCCTCCCACTCAGTGCAGAGCCGGGCCAGGAAGTCGGTGCCCGGCGGGTCGTCCTCGTCGACGGCGCGGTCGCCCGTGTCGCCGTAGTAGCCGATGCCGGAGGCCGAGAGCAGCACCCGCGGGCGCGACGGGTCGGCGACGGCGGCGTCGGCGAGCGCCTGGCTGACGGTGGTCGTCGCGTCCAGGCGGCTCGACCGCAGGCTGTCCTTGTACCCGGAGGTCCAGGGCCGGGGGCGGATCGGGGTCCCCGCGAGGTTGACCACCGCGTCGACGTCGGCCAGCAGGGCCGGGTCGATCCGCCGGTGCTGAGGGTCCCACCGGTGCTCCTCGGCCGTCCGCGGAGTGCGGCGGACCAGCCGGATGACCTCGTGACCGTCCGCGCGCAGCGCCGGCACCAGGCGGGAGCCGATCAGTCCGGACGAGCCGGTGACCGCGACCTTCATCTGTCTCCTCGGCAGAGCCCCCGGACGGCGGAACGCGATCGGGGCCCCGGCCGTCGCCGGGGCCCCGATCGGAGCGGATCAGGCGAGTCCGACCTCGCCGTGGAACTGGCCGGCCTCCAGCCGCTCCTTCACGGTCGTGAGGAAGCGGGCGGCGTCGGCGCCGTCGACGATCCGGTGGTCGTAGGTGAGGGCCAGGTACACCATCGACCGGACGGCGATGACCTCACCGAGGTCGGCGTCCTGGACGACCACCGGGCGCTTGACCACCGTTCCGGTGCCGAGGATCGCCACCTGCGGCTGGTTGATGATCGGGGTGTCGAACAGCGCCCCGCGGCTGCCGGTGTTCGTCAGCGTGAACGTGCCGCCACCGAGCTCGTCCGGCGTCACCTTGTTGGTCCGGGTCCGCTCCGCCAGGTCGGCGATCTTGCGGGACAGCCCACCGAGGCTGAGGTCGCCGGCGTCCCTGATGACGGGCACCAGCAGGCCGCGCTCGGTGTCCACCGCGATCCCGAGGTTCTCGGCGTCGTGGTAGGTCACCGTCCCGGCCTCGAGGTCGATGGAGGAGTTCACGGCCGGGTGGGCCTTGAGCGCCTCGACCGCCGCCTTCGCGAAGAACGGCAGGAACGAGAGCTTGACGCCCTCGCGGGCCTCGAAGTCCCGCTTGGCCCGGTCCCGCAGGCGCGCGATCGCGGTGACGTCGGCCTCCACGACCGTGGTCAGCTGGGCGCTGACCGCCAGCGACTCCACCATCCGGCGGGCGATGACGCTGCGCAGCCGCGAGAGCTTCTCGGTGCGGCCGCGCAGCGAGGTGTCGGGCATGGCCGCCGGGGAGGGCTTCGTCGTGGCGCGCCCGGCCCCGGCCCCGGTGGCGGCGGGAGCCGGCGTCGAGGCGGCCTGCGCGGCCGCGAGCACGTCCTGCTTGCGGATCCGGCCGCCGACGCCCGTGCCCTTGACCGAGGACAGCTCGACGCCGTTGTCGGCGGCGAGCCGGCGCACCAGCGGAGTGACGTACTGGCCGCCGCCGTCACCGGAAGGCTGCTCGGCCGGAGCACCGGCCGGCGCCTGGGGGGCGGCGGGCGCCTGCGGGGCGGCCGAGGCGGCCGGCGCGGGCGCCGACGTCGGGGACTCGGCCGGCAGGGCGCCACTGGAGCCGTAGTCGGCGCCCGGCGTCTCGCTGGCGGGCTTGGCCGTCTGCGGCTGCTCCGCGCTGGGTGCCGGGGCGGCCGCCGCGGGAGCGGACGCGGTGGGGGCGCTGTCCCCGCCGGCGGCGCCGCTACCGATGACGGCCAGCTGCGCGCCGACCTCCACGGTCTCGTCCTCGCCGACGGTGATCTCCAGCAGGGTCCCGCTGACGGGGGCCGGGATCTCCGTGTCCACCTTGTCGGTGGAGACCTCGAGCAGCGGCTCGTCGGCCGACACGTCGTCTCCGACGGACTTCAGCCACCGCGTGACGGTGCCCTCGGTGACGCTCTCGCCGAGCGCCGGCATGGTCACCGGGGTGCCCTCGCCGCCGCCCTGGCCGCCACCCGCACCGGCGTCCCCGGAGGGGGCGGGCGCCTCGGCGGCCGGCTGGGGCGCCGGCTCCGGCTCGGGCTCGGGCTCGGCCGCGGGCTGCTCCTGGGCCGGCGCGGCGCTGGCCGGCGCCTCGCCGCTCGGAGCGCTGCCGTCGCCGTCCCCGCCGATGACCGCGAGTTCGGCGCCGACCTCGACCGTCTCGTCCTCGGACACGAGGATCCTGGTGAGCACACCGGCGGCCGGCGAGGGGATCTCGGTGTCGACCTTGTCGGTCGAGACCTCGAGGAGGGGCTCGTCGACCTCGACCTGCTCACCCTCCTGCTTGAGCCATCGAGTGACCGTGCCCTCGGTGACGCTCTCGCCCAGGGCGGGCATGGTGACGGACGTCGGCATCGGGGGAGGGCTCCTTCTGGCGCGGGGTGGGTGGGAGGTCGTGCTGGATCAGCCGTGCACGTGCAGGGGCTTGCCGGCCAGCGCCAGGTGCGCCTCGCCGAGGGCCTCGCTCTGGGTCGGGTGCGGGTGGATGAGGCCGGCGACGTCCTCGGCCTCGGCCTCCCAGTTGTAGATGAGCTGGGCCTCGGCGATGAGCTCGCCGACCCGGCTGCCGACCATGTGCACCCCGACGATCGGACCGTCCACGGCCTGCACCAGTTTGACGGCGCCCTGGGTCTTGAGGATCTGGCTCCGCCCGTTGCCGCCGAGGTCGTAGACGAGGGTCTTGACCTCGCCGAACTTCTCCTTGGCCTGGGCCTCGGTGAGGCCGACCGAGGCGACCTCGGGCTCGGAGTAGGTGATCCGTGGGACGCCGGCGTAGTCGATCGGAGCGGGGCTCAGCCCGGCCAGCCGCTCGGCGACGAGGATGCCCTCGGCGAAGCCGACGTGGGCCAGCTGCAGGGTGGGGATGAGGTCACCGACAGCGGAGATCGTCGGCACGTTGGTCCGGCAGTACTCGTCGACGAGGACGTAGCCGCGGTCCATGGCGACGCCGGCCTCCTCGTAGCCCAGCCCCTGGCTGACCGGGCCGCGGCCGACCGCGACGAGCACGAGCTCGGCCTCGAACTCCTTGCCGTTCTCCAGCGAGACCGTGACGCCGTCGTCGGTCGTCTGGACGCCGGCCACGCGGCTGCCCAGGGAGAAGCCGATCTTGCGGCGGCGGAACGCCCGCTCCAGCAGCTTGGAGGAGGCCTCGTCCTCCAGCGGGACGAGGTGGGGGAGCGCCTCGACGATCGTGACGTCCACGCCGAAGGACGTCCAGGCGCTCGCGAACTCGCAGCCGATGACCCCGCCGCCCAGGATGATCGCCGACGTCGGTACGCGGTCCAGGTTGAGCCCGTGGTCGCTGGTGATGACCTTGGTGCCGTCGATCTCGATGCCCGGCAGGGTCCGCGCGTAGGAACCAGTGGCCAGCAGGACGTGCTTGCCCTCGTAGCGCTGCCCGTTCACCTCGACGGCGGTGGCGGAGACCAGCCGGCCCTCGCCCTCGACGTAGTTGATCTTGCGGCTCTTGATCAGGCCCTGCAGGCCCTTGTAGAGCCGCGACACCACGCCGTCCTTGTAGGCGTTGACGCCGTCCATGTCGATGCCGGCCAGCGACGTCTTGACACCGAACTGCTCGCCCTCGCGGGCGCTGTCGGCGACCTCACCGCTGTGCAGCAGGGCCTTGGTCGGGATGCAGCCCCGGTGCAGGCAGGTGCCACCGACCTTGTCGCGCTCGACGAGGACGACGGACATGCCGAGTTCGGCCGCACGCAGCGCCGCGGCGTAGCCACCCGAGCCACCACCGAGGATGACGAGATCGGCGGGGGAGGGGGGTGCGCTCACGAGCTCTCCTCGAATGCAGTGGCCCGTCCCGTTCGCGCGGGAGGGGGAACGTCCGCGTCCATCCTGCCACTCCGGGAACGCGGCGGCCGGGGGTGCCGTTTCCAGCGCGGGTGTCGCGGCGCCACCGCCGCCGACCGGGACGGGAGCGGACATGGCGCTGTGGGGTCGATTCCGACGTCGTCGGTCGGCGGGCGACCGCCCCGGCACCCTCGACCGCGGCGCCGGCCGCGCCGATCTGAGCCACCTGGAGCAGTTCGTCGCCACCCGCCGAGGCGTGGAGGGCTACGTGGAGCCGCGGACCGCGGTGACCGAGACGACGATCGTGCTCGTGGCCGCCGACGGGGAGTGGACCCGCCGGCGGATCGACGGCCCGGACACGGCCCGCCGGCTGTCCCGGGACCTCGGTGTCCCGGTGTACGACGCTCAGATCACCGGCTATCCGCAGCGGATGCGGGACTGGGCGAAGGACCACCGTCCCCCCACCGCCGGCTAGGTGGAGGAACCCGTCCTCCTCACCCTTGGCGGGCTCGGGGCGACCTCGGGACGGGGCCTGACGGCGGCCGCCCCGGCGCCTCACCGGTCGGCGATGAGCGTCTCGATCGTGGCGAGGAGGGTCCGGACGGGCACACCGGTGCCGCCCTTGGGCGTGTAGCCCCACGGCGAGCCGGTGTTGTAGCTGGGCCCGGCGATGTCGATGTGCGCCCACGGCAGGCCGTCGGGCACGAACTCGGCGAGGAAGTGCGCCCCGACGAGCATCCCGCCCATCCGGTCGGCGTTGGCGTTGACGAAGTCGGCCACCGGCGAGTCGAGGCCCTTGCGGAGCTCGGCGGGCATCGGCATCGGCCACATCGACTCGCCGCTGCGCCGGGAGGCGGCGACCACCGTGTCGCGCAGCTCGTCGCTGCCCATCACGCCGGACGTGCGCGAGCCCAGGGCCACCAGCTGCGCGCCGGTCAGGGTCGCGGTCTCGAGCAGGTAGTCGGGAGCGTCCTCCGCGGCACGGGCGATCGCGTCGGCCAGGACGACCCGGCCCTCGGCGTCGGTGTTGGTGATCTCCGCCCTCTTGCCGTTGCGGAAGGTCACGACGTCGGCCGGCCGGTAGGCCGTGCCGCTGGGCAGGTTCTCGGCGATCGGCACCGTGGCGGTGACCTCGACCGGCAGGCCGAGGTCGGCGACCAGGCACACGGTGGCGATCACGGCCGCCGCGCCCGCCATGTCGCTCTTCATGTCCTCCATCTTCAGCGCAGGCTTGATGGACAGGCCGCCGCTGTCGAAGGTGATGCCCTTGCCGACCAGCGCGATCTTCTTGCGCGCCTTCTTGCCGCTGTAGGTCAGCCGCAGCAGCCGCGGCTTGCGCACCGACCCCCCGCCGACGGCCAGGATGCCGCCGTATCGGCCGGCCGCCAGGTCCTCCTCGTCGAGCACCTCGACGGTGAGCCCGGCCTTCTTGCCGGCGGCCGCGCCGCGGTCGGCGAGCTCGGCGGGGAAGAGGTCGTTGGGCGGCGTGTTGACCAGGTCCCGCACCAGGGACACCGCATCGGCCACCGCCCGGGCCCGGGCCAGCGGGGCGCGCGCGTCGCCGTGGTCGGGGACGACGACGGTGAACTCCCGCGGCGGGGCGGGCCGGTCGGCCCGGAGGTCGGACTTGTAGGCCGTGAACTCGTAGGCGCCCAGGAGGCTGCCCTCGCCCACGGCGTGCAGCCGCGGCGCGTCGGGGGGCCCGCCGACCGCGGCCAGCAGGGTGACCACCGAACCCCGGCCGGTCAGCGCGCGGCTGGCCGCCCCGGCGGCCTGGCGGACGGCCTCGTCGGTGTAGCCACCGGCCGCCTGGGGAGCGCCCAGGCCGACGGCCGCGACGACCGGGAAGGGCCCCTGGCCGAGGCTGGCCACGCGGGTGACCTCGTCCTCGCCGCCCCGGGCGCCCAGGTCGACCAGCGCCGGGAGGAGGCGGCCGCCGAGCAGCCGGTCGACGGCCTCCGCGCCGGGCGTGGACAGCAGGCCGTCCGGGCCCTTGCCGATGCCGACGACGACGGCGTCGGCGGAGAGCTTCTCGAGCGGGCGGTCGGTGGCGGTGATCGTCGGCGGCACCGCTCGATCGTAGACAAAGGCCTCCGCTGCCCCCCGCGCCTCGCAAGCTCGCCGCGGGACCCCCGCAGCAGGGCCGCGTTAGCGTGCTCCCGTGGCCCCCTCGACCTCCCCCCTGCACGAGCGGCACGTCGCGGCCGGCGCCAAGCTGGCCGACTTCGGGGGCTGGTCGATGCCGATCGAGTACGCCGGCGGCGGGGTGCTGGCCGAGCACACCGCCGTCCGCACCGGGGTGGGTCTCTTCGACGTCTCCCACCTGGGCACGGTCACGGTTCGGGGTCCGGGCGCCGCCGCGTTCGTCGACTCCTGCCTGACCAACGACCTCGGGCGGATCGGCCCGGGTCAGGCGCAGTACACGATGTGCTGCCTGCCCGACGGGGACCCGCGGGCGGGTGGGGTGGTCGACGACCTCATCGTCTACCTGCACCGCCCCGACGACGTCCTGCTGGTGCCCAACGCGGCCAACGCCGCCGACGTCGTCGCCCGGCTGACCGAGGCGGCGCCCGCCGGGGTGAGCGTGACCGACCGGCACACCGACGTTGCCGTCCTCGCCGTCCAGGGGCCGAAGTCCGCGCAGGTGCTGTCCTTCCTGGGACTGCCCGGCGAGCTCCCGTACATGTCGTTCGTGACCGGCACCGGGGGCGGGCACACGGAGGTCACCGTCTGCCGGACCGGGTACACCGGGGAGCACGGCTACGAACTGCTCGTGCCCGCCGAGCAGGCCGGCGAGCTGTGGGACGTGCTGGTCGACGTCGGGCAGGACGAGGGACTGCGGCTGTGCGGGCTCGGAGCCCGCGACACGCTGCGGACCGAGATGGGCTACCCCCTGCACGGGCACGAGCTGTCCGCCGACATCACGCCCGTGCAGGCCCGCGCCGGCTGGGCGGTGGGCTGGGGCAAGCCGGCGTTCTGGGGCCGGGAGGCGCTGCTGGCGGAGAAGGAGCGCGGGCCCGCGCGGCTGCTGTGGGGCCTCCGGGCCACCGGCCGGGGGATCCCGCGGCCGGGGATGGCAGTGCTCGACGGCTCCGGCACCCGCGTCGGCGAGGTCACCAGCGGCACGTTCTCGCCGTCGTTGCGCACCGGGATCGCGCTGGCGCTGCTCGACACCGCGGCCGGCGCGGCCGAGGGCGCCGAGCTCGCCGTCGACGTGCGCGGGCGGCCGCAGACCGCGGAGGTCGTGCGGCCGCCCTTCGTGCCCTCGCACGTGCGCTGAGCCCTACCGGTTCTTGCGGGTGGGGTCCTTGTCCTCCTTGGTCGGCTCCGGCTTGTCGGGCAGGGAGTCGGCCACCACCGCGTTCCGCTCGCCCATCGGCACGGGCTCGCCGGAGGTGGTGTCCCGCGCGGTCTGGTGCTCGGCCTCGGCGTTGATCTCCGCGCCCAGCAGCACCAGGTAGCAGGTCAGGTACAGCCACAGCATCAGCACGATGACGCCGGCGATGGCGCCGTAGGTCTTGTTGTAGGACCCGAAGTTGTCCACGTAGAACGCGAACCCGATGCTGACCAGCGCCCACACGACGGTGACGACGATCGAGCCGATGCTGACCCACCGCAGTTGCGGGGAGTCGCGGTCGGGCGCCACGCGGTAGACGACCGCGAGCCCGCCGGCGAACACCCCGAGCAGCAGCACCCACCGCACGACCTGCGCCAGGATCGTGCCGACCACCCCGAGCGGGAGTTCCTCCAGCACCGCGGGGACGATGGCGACCAGGGTGATCGTGATCAGCACGAAGACGATCGCGCCCAGCGTCAGCGCCAGCGAGGTGGCCCGCATCTTGATGAAGTTGCGGGTCTCCACCTCGTCGTAGGCGATGTTGACCGCGGTGATCAGGTTGCCGACCCCGCCGGAGGCGCTCCACAGCGCGGCGAGGATCGACACCACCAGCCCGACCGTCAGCGCGCCGCCGCTGTTGCTGGTGATCGAGGTCAGCTGCTCGCTGAGGATCTCCTGCGCGCTCTCGGGCAGCTGCGCCGACACCGACTCGATCTGCTCGCTCACCTGCTCCGGTGAGGCCACCAGGCCGTAGATCGAGATCGTCGCGATCAGCGCGGGGAAGACCGCGAGGAAGCCGAAGAACGCGACGCCGCCGGCGATGATCGGCATGTTGTCGGCCTTGTTCTCGGCCCACGCCCGCTTGACCACCTGTTTCCACCCGCGCAGCGGGATGCGGGTCGGTGTCTCCGCGCCGATCCCCGGCAGCTCGCGCTCCGACGGCGCCCCGGGCGGTGGCCGCTCCGCCCCCGGCGGTGAGCCGTGCTCGTCGGCGCCCTCGGCGGCGGCCTTGGCGGCGGCCCGCCGGGCGGCCTTCTCCTCGACCCGTTCCCGGATGCGGTCGACGGCGCTCTCGTGGTGTCGGGTCCCGGACACGTCAGTCGCCCGGCCAGCTGCCGGTCAGCTTGGTGAACGTCTGCGCGCCGAGCCGGTCGATCGCGGCCTTGGTGGCGGCGAAGATCGCGCCCTGCAGCGCGGCGGCCAGCACGATCTCGCGCATCCGGTACTCGCTCTGCAGCGCGTCGGGCGCGTCGTCCTCGTGCGAGACCCGCTTCCACACCTGCTTGAAGATGGTCCCGGAGACGGCACCGGCGAGGATGCCGGCCAGCAGGCCGATCGGGCGGTAGGCGAGCTTGGCTCCCTTGTTGCTCACTTCGTCCTCCTCGCGGTCCTGCGGGCCTTCTTCGCGCTCTTCGCGGCGGACTTCCGGGTCTTGGCGGCGGTCTTGCGGGCGGCTTTCTGGGCCGCGGCGCGGCGGGCCGCGAGGGCCTTGGCGGCCTTCTTCGTCGCCCGCTTGGCCACGCGGCGGTGCTTGGTCCGCCGGCGCCACACGAGGAGCCCGATGAGGGCCGCCAGGCCGGCGCCGGCGCCGATGGCGGTCGGGGGGCTCTCCCGGTACGTCTCGACCGCGGTGTCCCGGGCGCGGAACGCGCTCTCCCGGGCCCGCGCAGGGACGTCCAGCCGGTGCGACAGCTCGTCGACGGTGCGGCTGAGCTGCGCGCGGGTGGCCTCGATCTCGGCCTTGATGGCGTCGGGGTCGCTCGGCGCGCCGTTGCCGGCCGCGCTGGAGCTGCTGGGGGTGCTCACCGGCGCGCACTCTCCTTCACGGTCGCGATGTCTTCCTTGGTGCTGGCGATGGCCTGCGTGGGCAGCGGTGGGGTGGCCTTGTCGACGTCCTTCTTGCCGATCAGGGCGAGGACACCCGCGACGGCGAACAGCACGACGGCGACGATGAGCGCGGCCAGCCAGCCCGGCAGGGCGAGGGCGAGGGCCAGGACGGCGGCGGCGATGAGCACGGCCGTCCCGAAGAAGGCGAACAGGCCGGCGCCGCCGAAGAGGCCGGCCCCCACGCCCAGCCGCTTGGCCTTCTGGGTGACCTCGGCCTGGGCCAGTCGCGCCTCGTCACGGACCAGGCGGGAGATCTGCTCGGTGAGCTGGCCGATCAGCTGACCGGTCGAGGAGTCCTCGGGGGACTGGGGTGGGGCGGTCGCACGGGTGGCGCCCGCGGTGGGCTGGCTCATCGGTCCTCCGGTCCTGAACTGGACTGTCGAGGACCTGACATGCCCGCTGGGCCGGGTGCGGTAACCAGGCGCAGGTCACACCTGCGGGAACGGGACGAGAGCGGCCACTAGCCTCGGCCGCATGAGCTGGTACTGGCGTCTGGAGGACCCCTCGGGGGCGGAGGTCGACCCGGCGTCGGTCGGGGTCGACGTCCCGCCGTCGGACAACCAGGGCGACGCGGAGTCGTGGCTGGGGGAGCACTGGCGGCTCCTGCTGGAGCGCGGGGTGGCCACCGTGACGCTGTTCGACGGCGACACCGAGGTCTACGGCCCGATGGGCCTGGCCGCCACCTGAGCCCGTACCAGGCCCCCTACCCCCCCGCGAGCGGTGGGGGCAGGGGGTCCTTCGTCAGCCGCGGGCGGTGCGGGACGGATCGCGCTCGACCACGTCGCCGAGCACCTCGTCGATCCGTGCCAGCACGGCCGGCTCGAGCGTCACGCCGGCCGCCCGGACGTTGTCGTGCACCTGCTCGGGCCGGGTGGCACCGATGATCGCCGCGGCGACGTTGGTGTTCTGCAGCACCCAGGCGAGCGCCAGCTGGGCCATCGACAGGCCGACGTCCTCGGCGACCGGCCGCAGCTGCTGCACCCGGGTGAGGACGTCGTCGCGCAGGAACCGCCGGATCGTGCCGCCGGCCTCCTCGTCGGCCGCGCGGCTGTCCGGCGGCGGCTGCTGCCCGGGCAGGTACTTGCCGGTGAGCACGCCCTGCGCCAGCGGTGACCAGACGATCTGGGACACGCCCTCCTTCTCGGAGGTGGGCACGACCTCGTCCTCGATGACCCGCCACAGCATCGAGTACTGCGGCTGGTTGCTGATCAGCTGGATGCCGAGATCGCGGGCGAGGGCGGCGCCGGCGGCGATCTCGTCGGCGCGCCACTCGGAGACGCCGATGTAGAGGGCCTTGCCCGCCCGCACCAGGTCGGCGAAGGCGGTCATCGTCTCCTCCAGCGGCACCGTGGGGTCGTACCGGTGGGCCTGGTAGAGGTCGACGTAGTCGGTCTGCAGCCGGCGGAGCGACGCGTGGCAGCTCTCGATGACGTGCTTGCGGCCCAGGCCGCGGTCGTTGTGGCCGGGGCCGGTCGGCCAGTACACCTTGGTGAAGACCTCCAGCCCCTCGCGGCGCTGGCCGGCCAGCGCGCGGCCGAGCACCGACTCCGCGCGGGTGCCGGCGTACACGTCGGCGGTGTCGAAGGTCGTGATGCCCGCGTCGAGGGCGGCCCGCACGCAGGCGTGCGCGGCGTCCTCCTCGACCTGGCCGCCGTGGGTCAGCCAGTTGCCGTAGGCGATCGCGGAGATGGAGAGGCCGGAACGGCCGAGTCTTCTGGATTCCACGGTGCCGACGCTAGCCGCGGCGGCTCAGACGTCCGCACCCACCGGGACCTCGGCCTTCGGGAACCGCCACCGGCGGACCATCGTGGAGCGGCTGATGCCGTACCAGATCAGGCCCCGCATCCGGTGGTCGTCGTTCGGGAAGCGCTCGAGCACCTTCCGCTTGATCCGCCGGCCCAGCACGACCGAGTCGGCGATGATCACCAGGAAGAACAGGAACCACAGGAAGACGGTGTAGCTCTGCACCGCGGGGTTGGGGATGAAGTACCCGATCAGCACCAGCCCGGCGACGACGAGGAACAAGCTGCCGGCGTTGCGGCGGGCGTCGACGACGTCGCGCACCAGCTTGCGCACCGGGCCGCGGTCGCGGGCGGGCAGGTAGCTGTCGTCGCCCCGGGCCGCACCGGCGCGGGCGGCGCCGCGGCCGGCGGCCTGCTGCTCCCGCATCCGCCGGTAGGCCTCCTTGCGGGTGGTCGGCGGCGGCGGGGGAGGGCCGGGCCGGCGGCCCTGCGCCTCGTGGCGCTTGGGCGTCGGGCGACCCTTGCCGCTCGACTTCACCAACTGGACGGCGTCGTCGGCGGGGGCGGACGCGGCCTCGGCGCGGTCCCGGCGCCCGGGCAGGCGGAGCTTCACACGCCCGAGTCTACGTGTGACCTCGGCCGTTCCCCGTCCATGCGGGGCCGTCGGCCGTACAGTGGAAGAGGACCCGCTCCGGCGGTGTTGGCCTGGAGCAGGACGTGCCGCCCCAGGCACACTCGAACGTGGGAGGACACAAGACATGACGGTGCAGGACACCCAAGCGACCGGCGTCGTCCTGAGCGAGCCCGCTGCCGCCAAGGTGAAGGCGCTGCTCGACCAGGAGGGCCGCGACGACCTCCGTCTGCGCATCGCCGTCCAGCCCGGCGGCTGCTCCGGCCTCCGCTACCAGCTCTTCTTCGACGAGCGGTTCCTCGACGGCGACCAGACCTACGAGTACGGCGGCGTCGAGGTCATCGTCGACCGCATGAGCGGCCCGTACCTCGGCGGGGCGACGATCGACTTCGTCGACACGATCGAGAAGCAGGGCTTCACGATCGACAACCCGAACGCCGGCGGCTCGTGCGCCTGCGGCGACTCGTTCCACTGAGAGAGGACCCCCTGCTCCCCACCACTCGCTGAGCTCGCGGCGGGGCCCTGCAGGGGGCCAACGCGACGGCGCCCCGGCCCCTCCTCGGAGGGACCGGGGCGCCGTCGTGTTCAGAGCCTGACCGGGTAGACCGTCTCGGGGATCTCCGGGCGGATCCGCTCCTCGACGAAGATCCCGTGCCAGACCATGAAGACCAGCACCTCCCACACCTGACGGGCGATGCGCTTGCTGGGCACCTCGGCCTCGCGCAGCCGGTCGAGCAGGGTGGACACGTGGCGGCGGTCGAGCCACTCGTCGGTCTCGCTGTCGGACACGATGTCGCGCGCCCACTGGTGCAGCGGCCCGGCGAGGAAGTCCGCCGTCGGCACGGGGAAGCCGAGCTTGCGCCGGTGCAGGATCGACGGCGGGACGATCTGCTCCATCGCCCGCCGCAGCGCGTACTTGGTGGCGTCGCTGCCGCGGGGGACCCGCTGGTCGAGCGGGATGGTGCTGGCGAGCGCGAAGACCTCGGGGTCGAGGAAGGGCACCCGCAGCTCCAGCGAGTTGGCCATGGTCATCTTGTCGGCCTTGACCAGGATGTCACCCCGCAGCCAGGTGAACAGGTCGACGTACTGCATCGCCGTCACGTCGTCGTAGCCCGCCTCGCGGGTCTGCCGGTAGAGGGCCTCGGTGACCGTCACGTGCGACAGGTCGGTGTCGTGGCCGCGCATCAGCTGGGCCAGCTCCGCACCGGAGAAGTTCCGGGCGTTGCCGTAGTAGCGCTCCTCGAGGGGGATGGACGCCCGGCGGAGGAGGTCCTTGCCGCGCATCCCCTCGGGCAGCCGCTCGGACAGCGCCGCCATCGCCCGCTTCGCGACCCCCGGGAACCGCTGCGCCCAGGCCAGGCTCAGCGGCTCGCGGTAGATCGTGTACCCGCCGAAGAGCTCGTCGGCGCCCTCGCCGGACAGGACCACCTTGACGTGCTTGCGGGCCTCGCGGGCCACGAAGTACAGCGGCACGAGGGCGGGGTCGGCGACCGGGTCGTCGAGGTACCAGACCACCTCGGGGATCGCCGCTGCGAACTGCTCCGCCGTGATCACCACCGGCACGTGCTCGACGCCGAGGGTCTTCGCCGACTCCGCGGCGATGTCCACCTCGGACGTCGACTCCCGTTCGAAGCCGACCGTGAAGGTCATCAGGTCGGGGTTGTAGCGGTGCGCCAGGGCCGCGATGGCGGTCGAGTCGATGCCGCTGGACAGGAAGGAGCCGACCGTGACGTCGGCGCGCATGTGCTTGGCCACCGACTCGTCGAGGGCGGCGGCGATCCGGTCGTAGAGCTCCTGCTCCCGGCCCTGCTGCACCGGCTGGGGCCGGAACGTCGGGTGGAAGTAGCGGCTGGTGTGCAGCTCGCCGTCCACCACGGTGAAGCTGGTGCCGCTCTCGATCCGGCGGATCCCCCGGTGCAGCGTCGCCGGCTCCGGCACGTACTGCAGGGTCAGGTAGTGCTGCAGCGAGGCGGGGTCGACGCCGCCGGCGGCCTTGCTGCCGCCGAGCATCTCCAGGACCGCCTTCTTCTCGGAGCTGAAGACCAGCCCGCCGTCGGCCAGCCGCGCGGTGAACAGCGGCTTGATGCCGAAGGGGTCGCGGGCGCCGAACGCCGTCCTGGTGTGGGTGTCCCAGATGACGAACGCGAACATGCCCCGCAGCCGCCGGACGACGTCCTGACCCCACATGTGGTAGCCGGCGACGATCGTCTCGGTGTCGCCGTGGGTGGTCAGCGGGGCGCCCGCGGCGGCCAGCTCCTCGCGCAGCTCGAGGTAGTTGTAGATCTCGCCGTTGAACAGGATCCGGTAGCGGTCGCGCGCGTAGGGCAGCGGCTGCGGGCTGCCCTCGAGGTCGATGATCGACAGCCGGTTGAAGCCGAGCACCACGCGGGAGTCCGACCACACGGCGGTGTCGTCGGGGCCGCGGTGGTGCAGGCAGTGCAGGGCGTCCTGCACGTCCGAGACGTGGGAGGCGCCGACCCGGTCGGCGTCGGTGGACAGGTAGGCCAGCAAGCCGCACATGAGGCGCAGGTCTCCGGGGGGTCGGCTCGTGTCCCGGCTCGGGGCCGGGACGGGGTCAGACGCGCTCGCCGGCGCGGGTCTTGCGGGTGGCGATGCGCTCGGCGACGAAGGACAGGATCGGGACGGTGCCGGCGAGCAGCACCAGGACGGTGCCCCGCAGCGTCCACCGGGCGCGCAGCGCCAGGTCGCAGGCGGTCAGGAAGAAGATGGCGTAGAGCCAGCCGTGCAGCGTGCCGATGACGGCGACCGGCTCGTCGAGCCCGCCGGCGTACTTCAGCGGCACCGCTACGAGGATGAGCGCGATCAGCAGCACCCCGACGACCCACGCCATGACGCGGTAGCGCAGCAGCGCGGCCGGGACGCCCTGCCCGACACGACGAGCGAGGGCCCGGGGGAGGGTGCTGGCGGGCTCGGTCCGTTCAGCGGCCACGGTCGCTCCGCTGGCCCAGCGCCTTCTCGTTCAGCTCGGCGAGGTAGGCGTTGTACGCGGCCAGCTCGGGGTCACCGGTGGTGTCGATGCGCGGCCGCTGGTAGAGCACCAGCGCGGCGCCCGGCTCGTCCTCGTCCGGGTCGCGGCGCAGCTCCTCGCGGCACATGCGCACGTAGAACCACAGGCCCATGGCCCCGTAGAGGGGCCACTGCAGCGCGTAGCTCCAGTTCACCGCGCCGCCCCCGGCCTCGGCCTTGGTCAGCTGCCAGTAGCCGAGGAAGAACGTGGCGACGAACAGCGCGGCCACCACGAGGTGCATCAGCACCCACTTGGGGGTCAGCAGCCGGGAGAACACGGCCTCGACTGTAACCGGCGCGGCCCGTCGTCCGGGGTCAGCGGTGAGGCGGCTCACGGACGTGGCGAGCGGGGGAGCGGGGCCTCCCGGCGGCGCGCGGGCCGCACCCCGGCGTCCGGACGGCGCGACCCGCCGGGACCGCGTCTCCGGTGGTCGGCCGCCATGCGGGGTCGGCTAGTCTCCCCGCAGACTGTGGTCGGCGCGACGCCGTCTGCCGGACCTCGGCTGACGGCCCGCCGGGAGGACCGTCCGGGACGTCCGGACGGAGGACGAGGAGGCAGCGAGCAGTGGCTCGAGGCAGCAGGCTCGCGCGGGTCGCCGCGCTCGGTCTCCTGGGGGCGGTCGTCCTCACCGGGTGCACGCCGAACAACGAGTTCTGGCGCTGGGGCTGGCCGGACGGCATCACCGACGAGTCCGTCGAGATGCGCAACCTGTGGATCTGGTCGGTCATCGCGGCGCTGATCGTCGGCATCGGCGTGTGGGGCCTGATCCTGTGGTCGGTCGTCCGCCACCGGAAGCGCGGCGACGAGCTCCCCAAGCAGACGGCGTACAACCTGCCGCTGGAGATCGTCTACACGATCATCCCGTTCCTCATCATCGCCGGGCTGTTCTTCTTCACCGTCGTGGTGCAGAACCGGGTCCAGGAGCGCAGTGAGGACCCGGACGTCACCATCGCCGTCAACGCCTTCAAGTGGAACTGGCAGTTCGTGTACCCCCAGACCACGGGGCAGGACGGCGAGCCGGTCAACACGGTCGGTACCAGCGAGGAGATCCCGATCCTCGTGCTGCCGACCGACCAGACGATCCGCTTCGAGCTCGCCTCGGCCGACGTCATCCACTCGTTCTGGGTGCCGGAGTTCCTCTTCAAGCTCGACGTCATCCCGGGCAACGAGAACGGCCGGGACAACGTCTTCGAGGTGACCGTCCGCGAGGAGGGTGCCTTCGTCGGCCGCTGCGCCGAGCTGTGCGGCACCTACCACGCGTACATGAACTTCGAGGTCCGCGCGGTGTCCCCGGAGGACTACGAGGACTACCTCGCCGCCCGCGAGTCCGGCCAGAGCACCTTCGACGCGCTCGAGAGCATCGGCCAGCCCGGTGATCCCCAGTCCACGCAGGCCTGGGACCTCGTCGACGACGCCCAGAGGGCCGGTAGCTGAGATGCGCTCCGACCGCGCACCGCACACCACGCAGCAGGAGGGACGGCCGTGAAGGTCGAAGCGCTCATCTTCAACGGGATCGCCGTCTTCTGCGCGATCGCGGCGATCGTGTACGGGTTCTGGGCCCGCGAGCCGATCGGCACGACCGCCCTGGTCCTGTCCGGTGGGCTGACCGCCCTCATCGGCGGGTTCTTCTGGTTCGTGTCCCGGCGCATCGACGCCCGTCCCGAGGACCGCAAGGACGCCGACATCGCCGACGGCGCCGGCGAGCTGGGCTTCTTCAGCCCGAGCAGCTACTGGCCCTTCGCGGTGGCGCTGTCCGCCGCGCTGATGGGTCTGGCGCTTGCGTTCTTCCACTCGTGGCTGATCCTCATCGCCGTGGCGGCCCTGCTGGTCACCATCGGCGGGCTGCTCTTCGAGTACTACGTGGGGCAGAACGCGCACAGCGGCTGAGCCGCCACCCGCTCGACCCCGAGGGCCCCTCTCCGCCGCGCGCGGGGAGGGGCTCTCGTCGTCCACGGTCCGGTCAGGACCGCTACGGTCGTGGTCGTCGCGGTGCCGGGGCTGCGCCCGGCTGCTGGGGGGAGAGGGCGGCGGTGACCGCTCTGCTGGGGCACCGGCTGCGGCCACGCGCACGCGGCTGAGTACGCCGCCCTCATCGAGGGGCCGCCGGGCCGTCGTGGACGTGTCCGGGCGGTCCAGCCCGGCCGACCGGCGGTGAGGCGAGCTGGAGGCGCTGGAGATCGAGGGCCGGACCGCGCAACTGTGGCCGAGCCACGATCTCGGCCTGGAGAACGCGCTGGAACTCGCCCTGGACGTCCACCGGCGCCTCACCGCGGCGGCGGGCCGAGACGGCCGGGGATGAGCCCGTCGGCGCCCGGCCGGCCGACGTGAGCAGACGCGAGGAGGGCCCCGACGGATCGCTCCGTCGGGGCCCTCCTCGTGCGTGCCGGGTGGATCAGTCGCGCGGCTCCTGCGGCCGTCCGCCGTCCGCCGGGCGACCGGAGGCGGTGAGCTCGCGGGCGCTCTCGGCCGCGGCCTGGCCCTCGGCCTCGCGCCGCTGCTCGAGCTCCACCTGTGCCGGCTCCTCGATGGGGCGGAAGAAGCCGCGGATGGCCCGCCGTGCGCCGCCGACCTGGTTCATCCGCTTGGGCACGGGAGCGCCGCCGTAGGCCAGCGAGCCGTGTCCGTGCTCGTCGACCGGACCGAGTGGCTGGTGCACCTCGATGAACTCGCCGTGCGGCAGGCGCCGGATGACGCCGGTCTCGATGCCGTGCTCGAGCACCTCGCGGTCGTGCTGCTGGAAGCCCAGGCAGAGCCGGTAGGTGATCACGTAGACGATCGGCGGCACGATGACGCAGCCGATGCGACCGACCCACGTCATGGCGTTGAGGCTGATGTCGAACTTGTCGGCGATGACGTCGTTGCCGCCGGAGACCATCAGCACCAGGTAGAACGAGAGCGCCATGGCGCCCAGCGCCGTCCGCACCGGCACGTCGCGCGGACGCTGGAGCAGGTGGTGCGACGCCGTGTCCTTGGTCAGCTTCCGCTCGATCATCGGGTACAGCGCCAGGACGGTGAACATCAGGCCGGCCACCACGACCGTCGGCCAGAACAGCGCCGGGATCGTGTAGTCACCCGGCAGGTTGATGTCCCAGGCCGGGAAGAGGCGGGTCGAGCCGTCGAGGAAGCCGATGTACCAGTCCGGCTGGGAGGCCGCGGAGACCTGCGCCGGGTTGTACGGCCCCCACAGCCAGATGGGGTTGATCTGGACCAGCCCACCGAGGGCGGCGCAGACACCGAACACGATGAAGACCAGGCCGGTCGCCTTGCCCGCGAAGGTGGGGAAGAGCCGGCTGCCGACCACGTTGTGCTCGGTCCGGCCCGCGCCGGGGAACTGGGTGTGCTTCTGCTTGACCAGGATCAGCAGGTGCACGGCGATCAGGGCCAGCAGGATCGCCGGGATCAGCAGGACGTGCACGATGTAGAAGCGGCCGATGATGTTCTCGCCGACGTAGTCGCCGTTGAACACCGCGAAGTGGGCCCAGGTGCCGATGACCGGGACCGACAGCAGGATCGCGCTGATGATCCGCAGCCCCGTGCCGGAGAGCAGGTCGTCGGGCAGCGAGTAGCCGGTGACGCCCATCAGCAGCGCCAGCACCAGCATGACCACACCGATGATCCAGTTCGTCTCACGCGGGCGGCGGAACGCGCCGGTGAAGAAGATGCGGCACAGGTGCACCACGATCGAGGCGACGAACAGCAGCGCCGCCCAGTGGTGGATCTGCCGCATGAGCAGACCGCCGCGGACGTCGAACGACAGGTTCAGCGCCGAGTCGTAGGCGGCCGACATCTCCACGCCCCGCAGCGGCGCGTAGCTGCCCTCGTAGACGACCTCGCGCATGGAGGCGTCGAAGAAGAAGGTCAGGTACGTGCCGGACAGCAGCAGGATGATGAACGAGTAGAGCGCGATCTCGCCGAGCAGGAACGACCAGTGGTCGGGGAAGACCTTGTTCAGCGTGCGGCGCAGCGGACCTGCGACGATCAGCCGGTCGTCGATCTCGAAGGCGGCCTTGCCCAGCCGCGTGGTCGGGACACCCGGCGCCGTGGCGGTGCGAGCCATCAGATGCGCTCCCGGTTCCAGTAGGTGGGGCCCACGGCCTCAATGTAGTCACTGCGCGCCACGAAGTAGCCCTCGTCATCGACCGTGATCGGCAGCTGCGGGAGCGGCCGGGTGGCCGGGCCGAAGATCGGCTTGGCGCCCTGCGTGATGTCGAACTGCGACTGGTGGCAGGGGCACAGGATGCGGCTGGTCTCCTGCTCGTACAGCGACACCGGGCAGCCGGCGTGGGTGCAGATCTTGGAGTATGCGACGTAGTCGCCGTAGCCGAAGTCCGACTGGCCCTGGCGGGGCTGGTCGGCGGCCACCTGCTCCGGGCGCAGCCGGAAGAGCATCGTGGCGGCGTCGGACTCGCGGTTTCCGCCCGGGACGGCCGGGAAGACGGTCTCGATGGAGCCGGGCTGCTGGTCGCCGGGCCGGATCGGGGTGCCGTCGTCACGGACCAGCCGGACGCCCTCGCCCCAGCTCGTGGTGCCCAGCGGGTTGCCCTTGTTCGGGTTCTTGATCAGGCCGCCCAGCGGCATGATCAGCATGAGCCCGAGGCCGCCGCCCATGAACAGCAGCGAGCGGGTGATCAGCTTGCGGCGGGCCAGACCGCTGTTGTGCAGGCCCCCCACGAGGGTTGCGCCGGTGGTGACCCGGTCGAAGTGCGAGCCGTCGTGCTTGTCCTGGACCGCGGTCTCGTGCGGCAGCAGCTTCTTGGTGTACAGCACCAGGCCCACGCCGACGAGGATGAACGCGAGGCCCATGAGGGCGCCGGTGATCGGCGTGAACAGCGCGCTCCAGCCGGTCTCGGAGATCTCCCAGTGCCAGTCGGGCAGGAACCAGCCCGAACCGACGTAGACCACCACGAAGGCGAACGCGGCCAGGCCGGACAGCGCGAAGGTGAAGCCGACCTGGCGGACGGCCCGCCGCTCGACGGGCGACCCGGGCTCCGGGCCCGGGTCGACGTGCAGGATCTCGACGCTGTCGTAGCGCGCACCGAGGCGGTCGAGGTCCTCGCGGGGCATCGCCGCCAGCTGTGCGGGGGTGTAGTCGTCGTCCGGACCGCCGTGCAGCGGGCCGGCGACGTCGGCGCCGCCGGTGGAACCGGGGCGGCTGTCGCGCGCAGTCACGCTTCCTCCTCGCTGATCCAGGCGGTCAGCGGTCGCTGGGCCGAAGTGGTGGCGGGGGAGACGGTCACGCCTTGGTCCCCATCCAGAAGATCCCGAAGAGCAGGACGCCGATGCCGACGACCCAGATGACCAGACCCTCGGCGACCGGGCCCATGCGGCCCACGCCGGCACCGCCCGGGTCGGCCTGGTTGTCGATGGTCTGCACGTAGTTGATGATCGCCCGCTTCTCGTCGGGGGTCAGCTGGTTGTCCCCGAAGACCGGCATGTTCTCGGGGCCGGTGAGCATCGCGGTGTAGATCTCGAGGTCGGTGGAGTCCTCGAGGCTCGGCGCCGCCTTGCCCGAGGAGAGCGCGCCGCCCTGGCCGACGAAGTTGTGGCAGGAGGCGCAGTTCAGCCGGAACAGCTCCCCGCCCAGGGCCAGGTCGCCGTCGCGCAGGTCGCCGGAGGGGAGGGTGGGGCCGCCGCCGTTGGCCTGGACGTAGGCCATCAGCTGGTCGATCTCCTCGTCGGAGAACACGGCCGGCTTGTCGGGGGCATCGGCCTCCTGGCGGACCAGCGGCATGCGGCCGGTGTGCACCTGGAAGTAGACGGCCGCCTCACCCACGCCGATCAGCGAGGGGCCGCGGCCCGGCACGCCCTCGAGGTTGTCGCCGTGGCAGGTGATGCAGCTGCGCTCGTACAGCTCGCGGCCGGCGGCCTCGGCGGCGGACTCGCTCGTCGTGCCCTCGTCCGTGGCGTAGGCGGGGGAGAGGAACGAGTAGAGGCCACCGGTCAGCACGAGTGCGGCCATCAGGCCGGCGACGTTGACGACGCGACGACGGTGCTTGGACCGGCGACGGGCCCGGGCCGCGGCAGCGGGGCTGCCCTCGACCGCCCGGCGGGACCAGCGGCGAGGGCCGCGGGAGGACTCGTCGGCGGACTGGGCGTCGGACTGCGGGTTCGTGGTGGACACCGGTTCCCTAGCGGATCAGGTAGATCGTGGCGAACAGCCCGATCCACACGACGTCGACGAAGTGCCAGTAGTAGGAGACCACGATCGCGGCGGTCGCCTGTGCCGGCGTGAAACGGCCCATGGTGGACCGGATGAGCAGGTAGACGAACGCGATGAGCCCACCGATGACGTGGAGGCCGTGGAAGCCCGTCGTCAGGTAGAAGACCGACCCGTAGGTGGACGACGAGATCGACGTCCCCTCCTCCACCAGCTGGACGTACTCGTAGGCCTGGCCGAGCACGAAGGTCAGGCCCATCACGAAGGTGATCGTGAACCAGCGGCGCAGGCCGTACACGTTGCCCTGCTCCGCGGCGAAGACGCCGAGCTGACAGGTGACCGAGGAGGCCACCAGGATGATCGTGAACGTCAGCGCGTACGGCAGGTTCAACTCCGTCGGCTCCGGCGGCCACCCCTCGGTGGCGCGGGCGCGCGCGGTGAAGTACATGGCGAACAGTCCGGCGAAGAACATCAGCTCGCTGGAGAGCCAGATGATCGTGCCGACGCTGACCATGTTCGGTCGGGTCAGGGAGTGCACCCGGGAGGTGTCGAAGGTGCCGCTCGCGACGGGAGCCGTTGTCACGAGGTCATCATGGCATCGGCCCCGTCAAGGTCACGACCGCGGGTGGCTGGTGTGGCGGCACCGTGACCTGCCCGATACGTCCGTCGCCGGGCACTAGGCTCGCCCCGGTGTGCGGGCCCGGGTCCGGCGCACCGGGAACGACGCCCCGCGAGGAGGACACGTGAGCGACGCCGCACCGGCCACCGTCCTGGTCTACAGCTCCAGGCCGGAGGTGCGCGCCGCCGTCCGGACCGCCGTGGGGCGCCGGCCGGCGGCCGACGTCGGGCCGATCACCTGGATCGAGTGCGCGACCGGTGAGGACGTCGTGGACACCGTGGACGGCGGCGGCGTCGACCTCTGCATCCTCGATGGCGAGGCGCAGCCGACCGGCGGCCTGGCGCTGAGCCGGCAGCTGGAGGAGGAGGTGGCCGACCGGCCGGCGGTCTGCGTGCTGATCGCCCGGCAGCCCGACCGCTGGCTGGCGCACTGGTCCCGGGCCGACGCCACCCTGCCCTTCCCGATCGACCCGCTCACCGCCCCCGTCGTGATCGCCGACGTGCTGCGCGACCGGGTGGGGCGGCGGCCGGTCGTCCGTCCGTGAGCACACGCACGCCGACCGGCGGGCCCACCTGGCCGTCGCTGTTCACCCGGCTCCTGGCCCGCGAGGACCTCTCCGGCGAGGACACCGCCTGGGCGATGCGCGAGATCATGACCGGCGAGGCGACGCCCGCCCAGATCGCCGCCTTCGCCGTGGCCCTGCGCGCCAAGGGGGAGTCGCCGGAGGAGGTCGCCGGGCTGGCCGCCGCGATGCTGGACCGCGCGACGCCGGTGGAGCTCCCGCTCGCCTGCGTCGACATCGTCGGCACCGGCGGCGACGGGGCGCACACGGTCAACATCTCCTCGATGGCGTCGGTCGTGGCGGCGGCGACGGGGGTGCCCGTCGCCAAGCACGGGGGGCGCGCCGCGTCGTCGTCGTCCGGGGCCGCCGACGTGCTGGAGGCACTCGGCGTCGTCATCGACCTGCCGGCGGCCGGGGTCGCCCGCTGCGTGCAGGAGGCCGGGATCGGGTTCTTCTTCGCGCCGGTGTTCCACCCGGGCATGCGCTACGCCGGGCCGGCGCGCAAGGAGATGGGGATCGGCACGGTCTTCAACTTCCTCGGCCCGCTGTGCAACCCCGCCCGGCCGGTGGCCGCGGCCATCGGGTGCGCCGACCCGCGGATGGCGCCGGTGATGGCCGAGGTGCTGGCCCAGCGCGGCATGCGGGCCGTCGTCTTCCGGGGCGACGACGGCCTCGACGAGCTCACCACCTCGACGACGTCGACGGTGTGGATCGTGCGCGACGGCACGGTGGAGCCCGACCGGGTCGACCCGTCGGCCCTGGGGATCGAGGCGCCGCCGCCCGACGCGCTGCGCGGCGGTGACCCCGCCTTCAACGCCGACGTCTTCCGGCGCGTGGTGGAGGGTGAGCGCGGCCCGGTGCGCGACGCGGTGCTGCTCAACGCGGCGGCGGCGCTGGCCGCCTTCGACGAGCGGAACGTCCGGCTGCACGACGCGCTGGCCGCGGGGCTGGAGCGGGCTGCCGGGGCAGTCGACGACGGCCGCGCGGCGGCGCAGCTGACGCGCTGGGTGACGGTCAGCCGGTCGCTGCGCGGCTAGGTGTACCCGGCGCGGGCCTGGGACGGGGCTGTCAGTCGGCGGTGTCGAAGCCGATGGAGAACGCGGCCTCGAGGTCGTGCTGGGAGTAGGCGCGGAAGGCGATGTGGGTGTCGGTCTCCAGGACGCCGGGCACCTTGTTGATCCGCCCCGCGACGACGTCGGCGATGTGCTCGAACTCCCGGACCCGCACCACGGCGATGAGGTCGACGTCGCCGGCGACCGAGTAGACCTCGCTCACGCCCTCGAGGTCGGCGACGGCCTGGGCCACCTCGGGGATCGAGTCGGTGGCCGCGTCGATCATGACGATGGCGGTGATCACGCGGGCGATGCTAGCCGGGCGGCCGGTGCACCGGAGTGCCCGCGCGGGCCGGGGCTGATCCGCTCGGGCCGTGCTCGGGTGCCGAGCGAGCGTCCGTCGGCGAACGGGTCGCGGCCGGTGCGGCCGGCGTCCACGCGGTCGAGGAAGGCGCTGTACCCGCCGGTGCCGGGGGCCGGGCAGGCGAGCGTGCCGGACACCTGGACGAGGCGGGTGCCCGGCTTCTCCATCCAGCGCAGCACGAGCTCGGTCTCGTCCACGGACGCGGCCAGCTCGTCGTCGGGGCCCAGCGGCGTCTCCGCCGTCGCCAGCAGGCCCTCCAGCGTGGCGCGGACGGAACTGCCCTGCGGTGCGCAGCCGGCGGCCACCAGCCGGCCCCGGCGGACGACGGACAGCTGCCAGCCGCCGTCGAAGCCGGGCCGGGCCAGGACCAGCTCGGGCACCGCGGCCAGCGAGGCGAGCCGTTGCCGGCGGCGCACCGCCCGGACGAGCACCGCGACGCGGTCGCGCAGGACGGCGGCGTCCTCGTAGCGCTCCTCGGCGGCCAGCCGGTCGACGCGGGACAGCAGCGGGGCGATCAGGGCGTCCGGGTCGGAGGCGACCGCCGCGCGGAGCACGGCGGCGATCCCGGCGTACTCGTCGACCGACTGGGCACCCGTGCAGGGTGCCCCGCAGCGGCCCATGCCGGCCAGCGCACAGGCGGTGCCGAGCACCCGCAGGGAGATGCGGCCGGTGCACTGGCGCAGGGGCAGCGACTCGTGGATCGCGGCCACCGCCGCGTCGGCCGCGCGCCGGTCGGGGAACGGGCCGAGGAAGACCCCGGCGCCCGGGCGCACCCGCCGGACGACCGACAGCCGCGGGAACGGCTCGTCGGTCAGCCGGACCCAGAGCGCGCGCTCGGGGAAGCGGGAGCGGCGGTTGTAGCGGGGCTTCTGCTCGGCGATCAGCCGCAGCTCCCGGACGGCGGCCTCGAGGTCGTGCGCGCAGGAGATGGTGTCGACGCGCTGGGCGAGGGCGACCATCTCGGTGATCCGGCTGCGCTGCTCCCCGGCGGTGAAGTAGCTGCGGACGCGGCTGCGCAGATCGCTCGACGTCCCGACGTAGAGGGGCTCGTCGCGGGGGCCGCGGAACACGTAGACCCCTGGCCCCGAGGGCACGCCGTCGGCCAGGTGCCGCTTGCGCAGACGGTCGGGGTCGACCTGGCGGGTGAGGCCGGTCAGCTCCTCCAGGCTGGTGATGCCGAGCGGGCCCAGCCGCTCGAAGAGCCCGTGCAGCACGTCGACGGTGGCGCGGGCGTCGGCCAGGGCGCGGTGGCAGGGCTCGGTCGCGGTGCGGAAGAAGGGCGCCAGGGTGGCCAGCTTGCAGTTGGGCACCTCGTCGCGGGTGAGCAGCCGGCGGGCGAGGACCGCGGTGTCGACCGAGGCGAAGGCCGGCCACGGGACGGCGCTCTCCGCGCAGGCGGCCTTGAGGAACCCGAGGTCGAAGGGAGCGTTGTGGGCCACCAGGACCGCGCCGCGCGCGAACTCCAGGAACGCGGGCAGGACCGCCCCGATGCGCGGCGCCGCGGCCACCATCGTGGTGGTGATGCCGGTCAGCACGCTGATGTAGGGCGGGATCGCACAGCCGGGGTCGACCAGCGTCTGGAACTCGCCGAGGACGACGCCGCCGCGCACCTTGACCGCGCCGACCTCGGTGATCGCGCTGTCCTTGGGTGAGCCGCCGGTCGTCTCGAGGTCGACGACGACGAACGTGACCTCCGCCAGCGGGGTGCCGAGCTCGTCGATCGTGGCTTGCTCGTAGCGCGGCAGCCCGGCGGCGGCTCGCGCGGCTGTCCCTGCGGCGATCCCGGCCAGCCGGGCGGGGGAGGAGAGCACGGGGCGGACGGTAGGTCGGGGCAGTGACAGTCCCGGGGACGCTCGCCGGGCGGCGACCGATCGGCCGACGGCGGTGCGGGCGGCCGTGCGGGCGGCAGAACCGACGGTGGCCGGGAACTGTCGGTGCCCGTCCCTAGCGTGCTGCCCATACCGACCGGGGGCCATGGAGGGCCTCCACGACCAAGGCGTCGGTCAGCAGAGGAGTGGGTCATGTTCATCGACTGCGACACCTGCACCGCCCGGGGCGACGGCTGCGCCGACTGCGTCGTGACCGTGCTGCTGGGGGCGCCACCGGGCTGGCAGGGCACCGACCCGACGGTGGTCCCGATGACCGCCCGCCGCGGTCCGGCCGCCGAGGACGTCGTCGTCCCGGCGCCGGGTGTGGTGGTGGAGTTCGACGAGGTCGAGCGCCGGGCCGTCCGCGCGCTGGCCGACGGCGGCCTCGTGCCGCCGCTGCGCCACCAGACCTCCCCGCGCCGGGCGGGGGATCCGCGGCGGCGCACCGGGTGAGGCCGGCCGTGGCGGGCGCCGACGCGGCCGCGGACGAGGGAACGAGGCGCGAACCGGGGGTGTCGGCGTGGCGCGCGTCGAGCGTGTGGGAAGTCCCACAGTCCACGCGGGCCTCGTTTGTCACAACAACACCACGCCCCTACGGTGAGCCGGTCCGGCCGGGAGGTCGTCACCCGCAGTGAGGTGACCTCGGCCGGGTCACCGCCGAATTCCCCGAGGCGCCGCACGGTGCCCAGGGGGAACCGGGGACCCACCGCAGTACTGGGGTGAGTCCTCGCGTGCGCCGGTCCGCCGGGGCACACGCGTCGGTCCGCCGGCGCGCAGAGATAGGGCGCTTCTTCCCAGCCCGAACCCGTCAGCTAACTCGGTAGGCGGTTGCTGAGGAAGAAACGGAGAGCCGCCGCCCGTGGCGACCCCTCACGCTGCCCTGGGGCATGCCCCCGAACCGATCCACCCCCGTCTTGCGGTCGTTCCCCGCCGCCCCACCGCGGCCCGCCGCCTCGGTCGCGGGCTCGTCGTCGGAGCCACCGCGACGCTGGCCCTGACGCTCCTCCCCGCGAACGCGGTCGCCGATCCGGAGCAGGCCGGCAGCGCCGCGCAGGCCGCCGAGCTCGTCGCCCGCACCGGTCAGGAGCTCGAGGCCGTCAGCGAGCAGGTCAACGAGGCCCGCGAGACCCTGGCCCAGCAGCAGGCCGCCGTCGCCGACGCCGACCGGGCCGCCGCCGACGCACAGGCGCAGCTCGACGCCCTCGACGGCCAGATCCGCCAGGTCGCCCGCGCGGCGTTCACCGGCGAGAGCCTCTCGGAGTTCGACCTGCTGATGACCAGCGCGTCGGCCGAGGACTTCGTCTCCCAGCTGGCCACGCTCGACGTCATCGCCGGGCACGCCGGCGACGTGCTCACCGACGTCGCCACGCGGGCCGCGGCCGCCGAGCAGGCGCGGGCCGGCGCCGACGCGGCCCAGGCCGCGGCGCAGCAGGCGCTCGACGAGGTCACCGCGCGGCAGGCCGGGCTCGAGGCCGACATCGCCGACTACCGGGCGCAGTACGACGCCCTGTCGGCGCCCCAGCAGCAGCTGGTGCAGACGGCCCACTCGGGGCAGGCGGTCCCGGCCGCCGCGCCGGCGCCCGCCGCGAGCGGTGCCGCGCAGGCGGCCGTCGACACGGCGCTGGCCCAGGTCGGCGACCCGTACGTGTGGGGCGCCGGCGGCCCGAACTCCTTCGACTGCTCGGGGCTCACCCAGTACGCCTACGCCGCGGCCGGCGTCAGCCTGCCGCACTCGAGCCGCATGCAATCGACGATGGGCCGGTCGGTCTCGCGCGCCGAGCTGCAGCCGGGCGACCTGCTCTTCTACTACAGCCCGGTCAGCCACGTGTCGATGTACATCGGCAACGGGCAGATGGTGCACGCCTCGACCTCCGGCCAGCCGGTCAAGGTCGTGGGCATCGACTCGATGGGCAGCATCACCGCGATGCGCCGCATCCTCTGAGCCCGGCTGAGCGCGGGGAGGACGGGCGGCCCCGTCCCGGGTCCCGCCGTGAGCCTGCGAGGGGTGGGGAGGACGGGCGGCCCCGTCCCGGGTCCCGCCGCGAGCCTGCGAGGGGTGGGGAGGACGGGGTCCTCTTAGGATCGACCAGGTGAGCGCCCGCCGGGCCGCGTTGCTGGTCGCGGGTGCGCTCGGGGCGGCCCTCGTGCTCGTCATCGCCGTCCGGACGCCGTGGTCCCTGCTGCCCGACCCGCCCGGTGGGGCCACCCCGGTCCGCCCCGGCGCCGGGCTGCCGGCGGAGGTGGTCGAGCGGGCGGAGTCCTTCGCCGCGGCCCTCCGGCCGGCGTCCCTGGCCTCGCTGCTGCTCGGCCTCGCCGTCTCCGCCGTCCTGGCGCTGACCCCGCTCGGCGGCCGGCTGGTCCGGGCGGTGGCGCGCCCGCTCGGCGGCGGCTGGGCGTGGCAGGCGCTGCTGGGCACGGCCGCGATCGCGGTGGTGGGTCGGCTGGTCACCCTGCCGCTGTCGGCGTACGGCGAGGTGGTCCGGCACCGGTACGGCCTGTCCACCCGCTCCTGGCTGCTGTGGCTGCGCGACGTCGGCGTCTCCACCGCCATCGACGCGGCGCTCACTGCCGTCGTCCTGCTCGTCGTGGTGTGGCTGGCCCGCCGCGCTCCGCGGACCTGGTGGGCCTGGGCCGCCGGGGCCGCGGCCGCGCTCGTCGTCGCGGGCTCGTTCCTCTACCCGGTGCTCATCGAGCCGGCGTTCAACCGGTTCGAGTCGCTGCCCGCGGGGCAGCTGCGGACCGACCTGCTCGAGCTGGCCGAGGAGAACGGCACCCCGGTCGAGGACGTGCTGGTCGCCGACGCCTCCCGGCGCACCACCGCGCTCAACGCCTACGTCTCCGGTTTCGGGTCGACCCGCCGGGTCGTCCTGTTCGACACGACGCTCGAGCGGCTGCCCCCGGCGGAGATCGAGTCGATCGTCGCGCACGAGCTGGGCCACGTGGCCACCGACGACGTCCTCACCGGCACCCTCATCGGCTCGCTGGGTGCGGCCGCGGCGGTGGCCGCGCTGGGGTGGCTGCTGTCCTGGACGCCGCTGCTGCGCCGGGCCGGTGTGGACGCACCGGGCGACCCGCGGGTGGTGCCGCTGGTCCTGCTGCTGGTGTCGGTCGGCACGCTGGTCGCCACCCCGGTTCGGAACGTGGTGTCGCGGCACGTCGAGGCGCGCGCCGACCTGCACGCGCTCGATCTCACCGGCGACGCGCAGGCGTTCATCACCATGCAGCACCGGCTGGCGGCGGCCAACCTCGCCGACCCCGACCCGCCCGCGGCCTGGCAGTGGTTCTTCGGCTCCCACCCGACCGGGCCGCAGCGGGTCGCGATGGCGCTGGACTGGCAGCGCCTGGAGGACGCCGGGTGAGGACGCTGGTCGTCACCAACGACTTCCCGCCGCGCCAGGGCGGCATCCAGACCTTCGTCGCGGCACTGCTGGCCCGCCGCCCCCCGGAGTCCCTGGTCGTGCTCGCCTCCCGGTCGCCCGGCTGGGAGGCGTACGACGCCGCGCTGCCGTACCCCGTGGTGCGCCGGCCGACCGGCATGTTGTTGCCCACCCGCGCCACGGCCCGCGCGGCAGCCGACCTGGCCCGCCGCTCGGGCTGCGACACCGCCTTCTTCGGCGCGGCCGCACCGCTCGGCCTGCTCGCGCCGGCCCTGCGCGACGCCGGTGTGCGGCACCTGGTCGGGGCCACCCACGGCCACGAGACCGGCTGGGTGGCGCTGCCGGGGGCGCGGCAGCTCATGCGGCGGATCGCCCGGGGCCTCGACGTCCTCACCTACATCAGCGAGTACACCCACGGCCGCCTGGCGCCCGCGCTGGACGGCGCCACCCGCATGGCGCAGCTGTCACCCGGGGTGGACGTCGACCGGTTCACCCCGTTCGCCGACGGGGCGGCGGTGCGCGCGCGGTACGGGCTGGGTGCGGCTCCGGTCGTCGTCTGCGTCTCGCGCCTGGTCCCGCGGAAGGGACAGGACGTGCTGCTGGCCGGCTGGCCGCGGGTGCTGGCCCGCCATCCGGACGCGCGGCTGCTGCTCGTCGGCGGCGGCCCGCTGGAGGCCCGGCTGCGGCGGGCGGTCGCCGACCGGGGGCTGGCGCACTCCGTCGTCCTCACCGGAGGGGTGCCGTCGGAGCAGCTGCCCGAGCACTACGCCGCCGGCGACGTCTTCGCCATGCCGTGCCGCACCCGCCGGGGCGGCCTGGACGTCGAGGGGCTGGGCATGGTCTACCTCGAGGCGGCGGCCTGCGGGCTGCCGGTCGTGGCGGGCACCTCGGGCGGCGCGCCGGAGACGGTGCGGGAGGCCGTCACCGGGCACGTCGTGGCCGACCCGCGATCCCCGGCGGACGTCGCCGCGACGATCACCCGCCTGCTCGACGACCCCACCCGCGCCCGGGCCATGGGGGCCGCCGGCCGGGCGTGGGTGGAGCAGCGGTGGTCGTGGACGACGATCGCCGCGACCTTCACCGCCCTGCTGGACGGCTGACGGCGGAGCCCGGGCTCACCGGGCGTAGAGGGCCTCCACGTCGGCGTCGAACTCCTTCATGACCACCGCCCGCTTGAGCTTCAGGCTGGGCGTGAGCATGCCGTTGGCCTCGGTGAAGTCGGCGCCGAGCACCCGGAACTTCTTGATCGACTCGGCCTGCGACACCGCCTTGTTGGCCTCGGCGACCGCGGCGTCCATCTCGGCCAGGATGTCGGCGTCCTCGGTCAGGTCGGCCGCTGTCGTGCCGGCCGGCTTGCCCTTGCTCTCCAGCCAGGCCGGCAGCGCCTCCTCGTCGAGGGTGATCAGCGCGGCGATGAACGGACGCTGGTCGCCGACGACGATGCACTGGCTGATCAGCCGGTGGGCGCGCAGCCGGTCCTCGAGCACCGCGGGGGCGACGTTCTTGCCGCCGGCGGTCACCAGGATCTCCTTCTTGCGCCCGGTGATCGTGATGAAGCCGTCGCCGTCGATGTCTCCGAGGTCGCCGGAGTGGAACCAGCCGTCGGCGTCGACGGCCTCGTTCGTGGCCTGCTCGTTCTTCCAGTAGCCGCGCATGACGATGCCGCCGCGGATCAGGATCTCGCCGTCGTCGGCGATGGCGGTCTCGACGCCGGGCAGCGGCCGGCCGACGGTGCCGATGCGGAAGGCGGCGTCGTGGTTGACCGACGCGGCGGCGGTCGTCTCGGTGAGCCCGTAGCCCTCGTACACGGTGACGCCGACGCCGCGGAAGAAGTGGCCGAGCCGCTCGCCGAGCGGGGCACCGCCGGAGACCGCTCCGAGGCAGCGACCACCGAGCGCGGCGCGCAGCTTGCCGTAGACCAGCTTGTCGAACAGCACGTGCTGGGCCCGCAGCGCGAGACCGGGGCCGCCGGCGTCCGTGGCGCGGGACCAGTCGATGGCGACCCGGGCGGCCTTGTCGAAGATCTTGCCCTTCCCGGCGGCCTCCGCCTTCGCCTTGGCCTGGTTGAAGACCTTCTCGAACACCCGGGGGACGGCGAGGACGAACGTCGGCTGGAACGCGGCGAGGTCGGCCACGAGGTTGCTGATGTCGGCGGTGTGCCCGAGGACGGTGCGGGTCTTGACCGCGCCGACCTCCAGGACCCGGGCGAGGACGTGGGCCAGCGGGATGAACAGCAGCAGCGAGCCCCGCTCGTTGAGCAACCGGCTGAGCAGGCTCATCCCGTTGCCGATCTCGAACAGGAAGTTGGCGTGCGTGAGCTCGCAGCCCTTGGGCCGCCCGGTCGTGCCGCTGGTGTAGATCAGCGTGGCGAGGCTGGACGAGGTCAACGTCGCCCGGCGGGCGCCGAGCTCGGCGTCGGGGACGTCGGCTCCCGCTGCGGTGAGCGTGCCCACGGCGTCGTCCTCGATGACCCACACGGAGGCCAGGTCCGGCGCCTGGTCGCGCACCGACTCCACCGCGGCGGCGTGCTCGGCGCGCTCGACGACGGCCGCGGTCGCGCCGGAGTCCGAGAGGATCCAGGCGACCTGGTCGGCGCTGGAGGTCTCGTACACCGGGACGACGACCGCGCCGGCCGCCCAGATCGCGAAGTCGAGGACGGTCCACTCGTAGCGGGTCCGGGCCTGCAGGGCCACCCGGTCCCCGGGCCGGACGCCGGAGGCGATCAGCCCCTTGGCCACGCCGGCGACCTGCGCACCGAACTCGCCCCAGGTCACGTCCTCCCACCGGCCGTCGCGCTGGACCCGGAGGCCCACCTCGTCGCGGTGCTCGGCCACGTTGGTGGCGAGCAGGTCGGGGATGGCCTCGTCAGGGCCGACCTCGGTCGTCGCCGGGACGCTGAACTCGCGCACGCCTCGTCCTCTCCTCCCGCCCCGGCCCCGGCCCCGTCGCCTGCGGCCCCGGTCGCGGGACGTCGGCCAAATCTAGCGGCCCGGCGCGTACTCGTGAGTACGAGGCGCCAGGTGTTGCTCCCGTCGGGTGACGGTGGAGCGGATAGCCTGCTGCGCATGGCCGACCAGTCCACCCAGTCGATCACCGTCGAGGCGCCGGCGTCCGACGTCATGGCGGTCATCGCTGACTTCCCGGCCTATCCGCAGTGGGTGGCGGCCGCCAAGCAGGTGGAGGTCCTCGAGAACGGTCCCGACGGCCGCGCCCGTCGCGTGCACTTCGTGCTCGACGCCGGCGCGGTCAAGGACGACTACGTCCTGGACTACACCTGGGACGGCGACCGGCGGGTGTCGTGGAACCTGGTCAAGGGTCAGATGCAGAAGCGGCAGGAGGGCTCCTACACCCTCGCCGAGGCCGCGCCGGGCCGCACCGAGGTCACCTACGCGATCACCATCGACCTGTCCATCCCGATGCTCGGCATGATCAAGCGCAAGGCGGAGAAGGTCATCCTCGACACGGCTCTCAAGGAGCTCAAGAAGCGCGTCGAGGGCTGACCCCGGTGCGCACGCTCCTCCTCACCGGTACCGGTGGGGCCGGTACGTCCACGCTGGCCACGGCGGCGGCGGTGCGCGCCGCGCGCCGTGGCGACCGCGTCCTCCTGCTCACCCGCGCCGGCCGGCCGCTCCCCGGCCTGGCCGACGTCCCGGGGCTCACCGTCGCCCACGCGGAGCCCCTGGGCGCGCTGGAGTCGCTGTGGGAGGTGGCCGCCGGTGAGGTGTCCGCCGTCGTCCCGGGCATCAGCCTGCCCCCGGCCAGCTCCGTGGTGCCCGTGCCCGGCGCCGTCGAGCTCGCCCAGCTGCTCCGGCTGGGCCGTGCGGCGGCCGCCGGCGAGGCGGACACCGTCGTGGTCGACGCCGGCCCGCTCGAGTCCGGCACGGCGCTCGTCGGCCTCCCGGCCGGGCTCCGCTGGTGGCTGGACCAGGCGCTGCCGACCCGGCTGCGCATGCTCGGCGCCGTCCGGACCGCGGCCGTCCGCGCCGGGACGGTCAAGCGGGGACCGGTCGACGTCGCCTTGGACGCGGTGCCCGGGATCGAGCGGCTGATCCGGTCGGTGGACCTGGCCGACCCCGCCACCACGCAGGTCCGGCTCGTGGCCGCTCCGCGTCCGGACGTCGTCCCGGCGCTGCGGACCGCGGTCACCGCGCTGGCGCTGCACGGGCAGCGGCCGGCGGCCGTCCTCGTCCGGGTGCTGCCCTCCGCAGGGGACGGTCCGTGGTGGACCCGGCGGCTGGCCGAGCAGGACGCCGTTCTCGCGTCGCTGGCCGAGCTGGCCCCGGTGCGCTGCGTCGAGGAGTCCCCGACGTCCCCGGGCGACGCGCGGGCGCTGGCCGACCTCCTGCCGCTCGACGACGTCCCCGCCCCGGCCGCGCCGTACCGGCCGGCGACCCAGCGGGTGGACGGTGGCCGGCGGCTGGTGCTGCCGCTGCCCTTCGCCGAGCGCAGGGGGCTGGACCTGACCCGCAGGGGCGACGACCTCGTGGTGACCGTGGCGGGCGCCCGCCGGTCGGTCCGCCTGGACGCCCTGCTGCGCCGTTGCCTGGTCACCTCCGGCCACCTCGCCGACGCCGGCACCGCACGGGCCCGGCTCGAGGTCACCTTCACACCCGATCCGCAGCAGTGGCCGGCCGACCTCCTGGCCGCCGAGGGGAGCAGCACATGACCGACACAGCCGACTGGCTCGAGCAGGCGCGCCGACTGGCGGCCGGCCTCGGCCAGACCCTGGGCCAGGCCCGGGGGCCGGCGGACGGCACCACCGCGCACCCGGCCGACTGCCGCTGGTGCCCGGTCTGCCAGGTCGCGGCGGTGGTCCGCGGCGAGCGTCCCGAGGTGACGGCGGCGCTGGCCGACCTGCTGGATGCGGCGTCGGCCGCGCTGCGGTCCTTCGCCGAGTCGGCGTCCACCCCGGCCGAGCCGCCCGTCGCGGAACCGGAGCAGGGCCAGGGGCCCGCGGAGCCGGTCGTGCAGCGGATCGAGATCGCCTGAGTGGCCGCCACCGGCACCGCCGCCGAGCTGCCCGCGCTCGGCATCGACATCGGCGGCACGAAGGTGGCCGGCGGTCTCGTCGCCCCCGACGGGACGGTCCTGGCGACCGCCCGCCGCGCCACGCCGGGAGCGTCGGTGGTGGAGACCGAGGACGCGATCGTCGCGGTGGTCGAGGAGCTCGCGCTCTGGCACGGGGGGCCGCTGGTCGGCGTCGGGGTGGGCGCGGCGGGCTGGTTCGACCGGACCGGCGACACCGTGCTGTTCAGCCCGCACCTGGCCTGGCGGAACTCGACGCTGCGCAAGGACCTCGCCGACCGGCTGCAGCGCCCGATGTGGGTGGGCAACGACGCCGACGCCGCCGCGTGGGCGGAGTACCGCTACGGCGCGGCTGCGGCCGCCGACCTGGCGCTGATGATCACCCTGGGCACCGGCATCGGCGGGGGCATCGTCATGGGCGGGCGGCTGCAGCGCGGCTCGCACGGCGTGGCGGGGGAGTGGGGCCACATGCGCGTGGTCCCCGACGGGCGGCTGTGCGCCTGCGGCAACCGCGGGTGCTGGGAGCAGTACGCCAGCGGCACCGCCCTCGGTCACACCGCCCGCGAGGTGGCGCGCAACTCGCCGGCGGCCGCGGCGCTGCTGCTGGAACGGGTGGACGGCGACGCCGACCGGCTGACCGGTGAGGACGTCGCCCGGGCCGCGGCCGAGGGCGATCCGCTGGCGCTGGAGCTGCTGGCCGAGGTCGGGTCCTGGCTCGGGCAGGGCATCGCCGACCTCGCCGCTGTCCTCGACCCGGAGGTGGTGGTCATCGGCGGCGGCGTCAGCGTGCTCGGCGAGATGGTGCTCGGCCCGGCCCGCGAGCGGCTGGACCGGGCGCTGCCCGGCCGCGGGTTCCGGCCCGGCCCGCGGGTCGTGGCCGCCCGGCTGGGCGCGCAGGCCGGGCTGGTGGGCGCGGCCGACCTGGTGCGCCGCGCGGTCGCGGAAGGCGACGGCTGATGGAGGGGATCCGTCGGCGTCACGCCGACGGATCCCCTCCATCACGTCAGCTCGCGGGCGAGCTGCTCGAGGAACAGGCCGATGTCGGTGACGATGCCCATCGCCTGGGCGCTGCCGCGGTCGGCGAGCTTGGTGACCGTCGCCGGGTTGATGTCCACGCACACCAGCGGCACCGATGCCGGGAGGATGTTCCCGGTCGCGATCGCGTGCAGCATCGTCGCCACCATGATCGCGAAGCCGACGCCGGGCAGCTGGGCGCGCATGGCCCGCTGACCCTCGATCACGTCGGTGTGGACATCGGGGAGCGGGCCGTCGTCGCGCACCGACCCCACCAGCACGAACGGCTTGCCGGCCCGCACCATCGCGTGCATGACCCCGCCGGTCAGGACGCCGGACTCGACCGCCGCCGCGATCGACCCCGCCCGCCGGATCGTGTTGATCGCCCGGATGTGGTGCTCGTGGCCGTGCGGCACCCCCGAGCCCTTGGCCAGGTCCACGCCGAGGGAGGTGCCGTACAGCGCGGACTCGATGTCGTGGGTGGCCAGCGCGTTGCCGGCGAACAGGACGTCGACGTAGCCGGCGTCGACCAGGCGCACCATCGCCGGCGCCGCCCCGGTGTGGACGACGGCCGGCCCGCCCACCCAGAGCACCTTCCGCCCGGCCGCCTTCACCTCCCGCATCCGCTCGGCGATCTGCCGGACCAGCACCACCTGCGGCTTCTCGCTGGAGGCGGCCGAGGACATGAAGCCGAACGCCTCCTCCTCGCCTCGGGCCACCGAGGGCGGCATCTGCACCTGCACGCCGCGCGCTCCGCAGACCACGGCGTCCCCGGCCCGCACGTCGCTCACCGGCACGGTGCGGACGACGACCCGCCCGCCCTCCTCGCTGACCACCAGCCCGCAGTCCATCTCGGCCCGGTCGACCGGCACCCACTCGCGGTCCAGCCGGACGACGGTGTCCAGGTTGGTCGTCGAGTAGAAGTCCTCGGGGAAGACGCCGTCGGCCGGGGCGGGGCGGGTGGTCGCGGTCCCCGGGTCGACGGCGTTGGCGCCGTGGGTCTGCAACCGCATGACGATGCGGTCGAGCAGTTCGGCGTCGCCGGCGCTGATCCGCACGGTCGCGCGGGACTCGTCCTCGTGCTCCCGGCCGAGGTCGAGGTCCTCGATGCGGTAGTCGCCGCCGTACTCGAGGACGTCGTCGAGCACCCGGGCGAGGATGCCGGTGTCCATCAGGTGCCCGGTCAGCCGGACGGTCGTCGAGTGCGCTGCGGCATCCACCCGTCGCACGCTAGTGAACCGACCCCCTCCTCCCCACCCCTCGCACCCGGGGCGGATCCGGGAGCGGGCCGCTAGACCACGGCGCCGTCGTCGCCGTCGTCCGTGGACCGCTCCCGCATGCGGGACACCAGCAGCGCCACCCCGCCGACGACGGCGGCCACCCCGAGCACCAGTCCCACGTCGGAGGTCAGGCCCAGCACCCGCGGGGCGACGACGAGGACCGCCCCGGCCGCGATGAGCAGGACCGCGTACAGCGAGGCGGGCGCCGGCGCCGGCACCGGCGGGGGCGGCGGCGGCTCGTAGTGCTCGTCCGGGCGGTCGAGGACCTCCGGCTCCGCGGGCGGCGGGGGCCCGGCGGGGGAGGGGTCCTCGTCGACTCCGGGGCGGCCGTTCTCGGCCTCGAACGCGGCCACGATCCGGGCCCACTCGGCGTCCTCGTCGACGTCCAGGCGGGCCGCGCGCGGCGCCCGGGTGCGTTCCTGCACGTGCTCGTCGGCCTGCTGCTCGACCAGCAGGCGGGCCTCCGCGGCGCGGCCGCGGTCGACGAAGAGCCGATCGGCCGGCGGGCTCGGCAGCGAGACGGTCCGCGTGTAGGGCTCCACGTCCGCCGACGGCTCCAGGTACGCGGCGATGCCGGCGTCGCGCAGCACGTCGAGCAGGTGCTCACCGACCCGCGGGTCGACGTCGCGCAGCGGCGCCCAGAGTGCGGCGTCCAGCCCGTTGTCCCGGCGGCCCCGGCCGCGGTGCGGCGTGCTCACGCGCCCTCCTCCAGGGCCGGTACGCGGGCGCGGATCCAGTCGACCGAGTCCGCGAAGATGCGTGGGGCGTCGTTGTCGAGGGTGGCCACGTGGTAGCTGTCCTCGAGGAGCACCTCGGCGGTGTCGGTGCTCGACACACCGGCCAGCAGCACCCGCACCGATGCCGGCTCGACGACGTGGTCGGTGACGCTGCGGAAGACCAGCAGGGGAGCGGTGACCCGGCCGAGGTCGGCACGGGTCGCCGTCCAGAGCCGCCGCAGGCCCAGCACCGCGCGGGTGGGCAGCTTGGGGTAGGCGAGCTCGGTGACGCCGGGCTTCTTGATGTCGTCGGCGATGGCCTTCCAGCTGGGGGTCAGCCGGGCCAGCAGCGGCAGCAGCTTGGCGTCCAGCCGCTCGGTCAGCAGCGACGGGTTGACCAGCACCAGGCCCGCGACGTCGTCCGGTCGCAACTCCGCCAGCCGGATCGCCAGGGTGCCGCCCATCGACAGCCCGGCGACGACCACCCGGTCGCACTCGGCGGTCAGGGCGTCCAGTCCTCCGGTGACGGCGTCCACCCAGTCCTGCTCGGTGGCGAGGTTGCAGTCCTGCCAGCGGGTGCCGTGGCCGGGCAGCAGCGGCGCCCGGACGGCGAAGCCCTCGGCGGCCAGGTGCTCGCCCCAGGGCCGCATGCTGAACGGCGAGCCGGTGAACCCGTGCACCAGCAGCACACCGGTGCCGCTCCCGCCCGGGCCGCCCGGGAAGGCGAACGGCTCGGCCCCGGGTCGCACGCCCGGTGCGGGTGCGTGGTCTGTGGGCACGGGAGGTCCTCCTCGACGTCGGGCGGCGATGCCGACCGGCAGGGCGGCGGGACCGGCGGAAAGGGACCTCACGTTGTCCATCGGCCACCGGGCTCCCTAGTCTGGCAGCCCCCGAGGGAGGCGTGTTGTTCTACTGGTTCCTCAAGTTCGTGGCGATCGGTCCGGTCGTGAAGCTGGTGTTGAGGCCGCAGGTCGAGGGCGTGGACAGCGTCCCCCGGAGTGGCGCGGCGATCCTGGCCAGCAACCACCTGTCCGCGGCCGACTGGGTGTTCATGCCCCTGTGCGTGCGCCGGCGGGTCACCTTTCTCGCCAAGGCGGAGTACTTCACCGGCTCGGGCGTGAAGGGTCTCCTGCAGCGCGCCTTCTTCTCCGGCGCCGGGCAGGTGCCGATCGACCGGTCCAGCGCCTCGGCCGCGGAGAACGCGATCCGCACCGGGCTGCGCATCCTGCAGGACGGCGGGCTGCTGGGCATCTACCCCGAGGGCACCCGCTCGCCCGACGGGCGGCTGTTCCGCGGCAAGACCGGCGTCGCCCGCATGGCGCTGGAGACCGGCGTCCCCGTCGTCCCGGTGGCGATGGTCTACCGGCGGCGCCGGCTGCCGCTCATCGGCACCAGGCTGCCCAAGGTGAGCGTGCGCTTCGGCCAGCCGCTGGACTTCAGCCGCTACGAGGGGCTGGCCGGGGACCGGTTCGTCGAGCGGTCGATCACCGACGAGATCATGTACGAGATCATGACGCTGTCGGCGCAGGAGTACGTCGACGTCTACGGCGCCACGGTCAAGAAGTCGATGGACGCCACGGGCGCCAGCGCCTCCGAGGTCGTCATGCGGATGCAGCCGCCCGTCGACGAGGCCGGGGACCGCGCCCCGGAGTCGCTGGCCGGCTGAGAGAGGACCCCCTCCTCCCCGCCTCTCTCAGGGTCGGGGCGGTGCCCTGGAGGGGGCCGATCACGGCCGCCACTCGTCGCGGTAGTGCGCGTGCGAGCTGTAGGTCTGCGCGATCAGCCGCAGCGCGTGGTCCATCGTGCCGCCGGTCAGCCCCCGGCCCTCGAGGTCGCGGAAGTACTGGACCAGCTGCCGCTTGGCCTCCACGTCCCGGAGCACGTGCTCGACGAGGGCACGGTTGGTCGGCGCCGGGCTGAGCTGCACGAAGCGGGCGGCCTCCTCGTCCTCGTCGAAGCGGGCCAGCAGGAAGGCGACGAGGTCTGGATCTCGCATGCGGGGGTGTCACTCCAGGTGTAGGGGGAGGTCAGGAGGTCCAGCGGCCGGCGCGGCCGACGGCGTCGCGCCAGCGGGTGTGCCGGCCGTCGTCCCGGCGCCCGGGCTCGGGCTCGAACCGGCGGTCGAGGGACCAGGTGCGGGACAGCTCGTCGGTGGTCTCCCAGACCCCGGTACCGAGGCCGGCGAGGAACGCCGCGCCGAGCGCCGTGGTCTCGGTGACCACCGGCCGCCGGACCGGGACGCCGAGCTGGTCGGCCTGCAGTTGCAGCAGCAGGTCGTTGGCGCTGGCGCCGCCGTCGGCCGACAGCTCCGGCACCTCCAGCCCGGCCTCGGTGACCATGACGTCGACGACGTCGCGCACCTCGAAGGCGATCGCCTCCAGCGTGGCCCGGGCGAGGTGTGCGCGCGTGGTGCCGCGGGTGATGCCCACGATCGCGCCGCGTGCGTGCGGGTCCCAGTGCGGCGCGCCCATGCCGGTGAGCGCGGGGACGAAGACCAGGTCGCCGGAGTCGGGGACGGTGCGGGCCAGGCCCTCGATCTCGGCGGCGGAGTCGATGAGGCCGAGCCCGTCGCGCAGCCACTGCACGGCGGCGCCGGTGACGAAGATGGATCCCTCGAGGGCGTAGACCAGCCCGTCGCCGAGGTCCCAGGCCACGGTGGTGAGCAGCCCGGCGCCGGAGCGGACGGGCGAGGTGCCGGTGTTGGTGAGCACGAACGAGCCGGTCCCGTACGTGCACTTGCTCATCCCGGGGGAGTAGCAGGCCTGGCCGAACAGCGCGGCCTGCTGGTCACCGGCGATGCCGGCGACCGGCAGCGCCAGGCCGAGGAACGCGTCGGGGTCGGTGGTGCCCACGACGCCGGAGCTGGGCACCACCTCGGGCAGCGCCGACCGGGGGACGCCGAACAGCGCGCACAGCTCGTCGGACCAGCCGCCGCGCTCCAGGTCGTAGAGCAGCGTGCGGGAGGCGTTGCTGGGGTCGGTGACGTGCGCGGCCCCGCCGGTCAGCCGGGAGACGACGAACGAGTCGACGGTGCCCAGGGCCAGCGCCCCGCCGTGGACCCCCTCCCACAGGCCGGGCTCCTCGCCGGCCAGCCAGGCGTACTTGGTGCCGGTGAAGTAGGGGTCCAACCGCAGCCCGGTCAGCTCGGCGACGCGCGGCTCGTGCCCGGCGTCGCGGAGCCGGTCGCAGATGCCGCTGGTGCGCCGGTCCTGCCAGACGATGGCCGGCCGGGGGGCCCGGCCGGTGCGCCGGTCCCACACCACCGCGGTCTCCCGCTGGTCGGTGATCCCGACGCAGGTCGGCTGCGCGGCGGTGCCGGCGAGCGCCTGCCGGCAGGCCGCGAGGGCCGCCGTCCAGATGTCCTCGGGCTCGTGCTCGACCCATCCCGGGCGGGGGAACAGCTGCGCGAACTCGCGGTACCCGCGGGAGAGGACCTCGCCGTCCTCGCCCACGACCAGGGCCGTCACCCCGGTCGTCCCCGCGTCGATCGCCAGCACCGGCATGGGGGGCAACTTATCCCGACCGGCTGGAAGTGGACCGGGAGCGGAGTCGGCGCAGGTCCGCCGCCTACGGTGGACGGTGTGCGGCGGTTCTTCTACGACACCGAGTTCATCGAGGACGGCTCGACGATCGACCTGGTGAGCATCGGCGTCGTCGACGAGACCGGCCGCGAGTTCTACGCGGTCAGCACCGAGTTCGACCCGGCCCGGGCGATCCCCTGGGTGCGGCGCAACGTGCTCGACCAGCTGCCGCCGCCGGCCGACCGGGCCTGGCGCAGCCGGCAGCGGATCCGCGACGACCTGCTGGCCTTCCTCACCGGCCCGGGCGAGGAGATCGAGCTGTGGGCGTGGTTCGCCGCCTACGACCACGTCGCGCTGTGCCAGCTGTGGGGCGCGATGCCGGCGCTGCCCCGGCCGATCCCGCGCTTCACCCGCGAGCTGCGGCAGCGCTGGGACGACCTGGGGCAGCCCCCGCTCCCGGCCAAGCCCGCCGGTGTGCACGACGCGCTGGTGGACGCCCGCTACAACCTGGCCCGGTGGCAGGCGATGGACGGCGCCCGGCGCTGACCCGGGCAGGCTCCGCGACGGTCAGCCGGGGCGCACGGGGGTCGTCTCCGGCGCGGCCTCGGTCCGCGGCACCGGCACCCCGGCGCGCTGCATCTCGGTCAGCGCGGCGACCAGCTGGGTGAACTCGTCGGCGCTCGGCGGCACGAAGGGCTCGGCCGACGGCACCTGCTGCAGCACCGCCAGGAAGTCCTCGAGCGCCGTCCCCTCGGCGGCGGGGAGGTGCGAGGAGAAGATCCGGGTGGGCCGGATCCGGCGCACCCGGTCGAGGACCTGGCCGAACTCGGCCGGCTCGGTGAGGTGCACCCACGGCGAGTCCGACGTCGCCCAGCCGAGCATGCCGCCCGCGAGCGCCTCCGGCGGCACGTCGGCGGCCGACTGCGTCGGCTCCGGCAGGATCGCGCCGAACGCGTCGACGCTGAACAGCGCGCCCGTGGAGCGGTCGAGCAGCCCGGTGGACGTCGGGTTGTCGAACAGCGGCGGCGCGACGGCGGTGAGCGTGCGGTCCCCGACGTGGATCTCGTCGCCGGGCCGGATGGCGTGCACCCGGTCCATCGGCAGCGGCCACCACGTCGACATCCGCAGGGCCGAGAACCCGTGGGTGACCAGCCTGGCCTGCGGTGCCAGCTCCATGACGCGCCGGAGGCTGCCGGTGTGGTCGGCGTCGTCGTGGGTGAGCCAGATCCACCGCAGCCGCTCCGGGGCGATGAGCGAGCTCAGCGCGTCGACGAAGTCGTCCTCGTCGACGCCGAGGCCGGTGTCGACGAGCACCGGTTCCTCGGCGGTGATGAGGTAGGCGTTGACCGGCAGGACGCCCATCCCGGGGAGCTCCAGGTTGGCGGGCAGCACGTGGACGTCGGCCGAGGCCCGGTAGGGACTGTCCATGGGACACCTCCGGCTGTGGTGCGGAGCGGCGCCGGAGCTGAGCCCGCTCGCCGGCGAAGCTAGGCGCGCCGGGGGCCGCGGGCCAGGGCACTTGTGCTCCAGCCGGGCGCCGCTCCGCGGCCCGGCTCAGGGCCGCAGGTGCGCCCAGTCCCCGGGGTGGGCGCGCAGGTGCTCGGCCACCGTCCGCGCCGGGCGCCCGGTGAGCGCGGGGACGACGTCGGTGACGGCGGCCAGCTCCCCGGCGGCGATCGCGAGGTAGCTGGTCACCCAGCCCTCGATCTCCCAGTCGGGGTGACCGGAGGGCCGGCGGGTCGCCCACGCCTCCTCGACGGTCTGCCGGCGGTAGACCGCGGGCAGGCCGCAGACCTGGGTGAGGACGGCGGCGGCGTCGTCCAGCGACAGCGCCTCGGGGCCGGTCACCTCGAGCGTCTGCCCGTCGAGGGCGGCGGAGTCGTCGAGCAGTGCCGCCGCCGCGACGTCGGCGCAGTCGTCCCGGGACACGAACGCCGCCCGCCCGTCGCCGGCCGGCGCGGCGATCACCGCCCGGCCCTCCTCGAGGGTGGCGAAGAACGGCACGAAGTCGGCGTACATCGCGTGCCGCAGGAAGGTGGCCCGCACGCCGGTGGCAGAGATCGCGTCCTCGGTGACCGCGTGCTGGCGGGCCAGGGTGAAGACGGCGTCGGGTGCGGCGCCGAGGAACGAGGTGTAGACGATCCGCTGGACGCCGGCGTCCGCGGCGGCCCGGACGGCGGTGAGGTGCTGCTGCACGCGGTCCTCGGCCTCGGCCGCGGACACCAGGTACAGGGTGTGCACGCCGGCCAGCGCGGCGGCGAACCCCGGGCCGTCGGCGTACCCGTCCGGCGCGGCCGCGACCGAGACGCCCGGCAGCCGCGGTGCGCGGGCCGGGTCGCGGACGACCAGCCGGAGCGCCACGTCGTCCCGCCCGGCCAGGCGGCGGGCGACCCGGCCGCCGAGGGCGCCGGTGGCCCCGGAGACGGCGATGGTGCGGCTCACGAGTGCGACCGGGCGAGGTGCGGCATCATGGCCCGCACCAACCCCTGAGCAGCGCGAACCCTTCCCGCGGAGGACCCCCATGCGCATCGGCATCCTGACCGGCGGCGGTGACTGCCCGGGCCTCAACGCGGTCATCCGAGCCGTCGTCCGCAAGAGCATCAGCCAGCACGGCGACGAGGTCGTCGGGTTCCGCGACGGCTGGCGCGGGGTCCTCGACGCCGACACCGTGCCGATGGACCTGCGCGCCGTCCGCGGCATCCTGCCGCGCGGCGGCACCGTGCTCGGCACGTCCCGCACCAACCCGTACGCGCTGGAGGGCGGCGTGGACCGGGTGATGGCCACCCTCGAGAAGCTGAGCATCGACGCGCTCATCCCCATCGGCGGGGAGGACACCCTCGGCGTGGCCACGAAGCTGGCCGACGCCGGCGTGCGGGTGGTCGGGGTCCCGAAGACCATCGACAACGACCTGGACGCCACCGACTACACGTTCGGCTTCGACACCGCGCTGGGGGTGGCCACCGAGGCGATCGACCGGCTGCACACCACCGGCGACAGCCACCACCGCACGCTGGTCGTCGAGGTCATGGGCCGGCACGCCGGCTGGATCGCGCTGCACGCCGGGATGGCCGGGGGTGCCACCGTCGTCCTCATCCCCGAGCAGCCCTTCGACGTCGACGCCGTCGTCGGTCACTGCCAGCACCGGTTCGACTCCGGCTACTCGCCGATCGTCGTCGTCTCCGAGGGGGCGGTGGCCAAGGGCGGGGACCTCGTGCTGGCCGCGGGGGAGAAGGACGCCTTCGGGCACGTCCGGCTCGGGGGTATCGGCACCGCGCTGGCCTCGCTGATCGAGCACCGCACCGGCCGCGAGGCGCGGGCGGTCGTGCTGGGCCACATCCAGCGCGGCGGCACGCCGTCCCCCTTCGACCGGGTGCTGGCCACCCGCTTCGGGCTGGCCGCCGTGGACGCGGTCCACGACGGGCAGTCCGGGGTCATGGTCGCCCTGCGCGGCACCGACATCGTCCAGGTGCCGCTGTCGGCGGCGACCGCTCAGCTCAAGCTGGTGCCGGTGGAGCGCTACGCGGAGGTGGAGGTCTTCTTCGGCTGACCGGCGGGGCACCCGTACCCTGTGGAGGCGTGACCCTCACCGACCCCGCGGATGTGGTTCCCGGCCTGGACCGGTGGCGTGAGCTGCCCGCCGCCCAGCAGCCGGAGTGGCCCGACCGGGCCGCACTGGACTCCGTCCTGTCCACCCTCTCCTCGGTCCCGCCGATCGTCGCCCCCTCCGAGGTCGACGAGCTGCGCGGCAGGCTGGCGGAGGTGGCGCAGGGCCGGGCGTTCCTGCTGCAGGGCGGCGACTGCGCGGAGACCTTCGACCTCAACACCGACGCGCACCTGCAGAGCACCACGCGGACGCTGCTGCAGATGGCCGTCGTCCTCACCTACGGCGCCAGCGTGCCGGTGGTGAAGGTCGGGCGGGTCGCCGGTCAGTACGCCAAGCCGCGGTCGTCGAACATCGACGCGCTCGGCCTGCCCTCCTACCGGGGCGACATGGTCAACGCGCTCGAGCCGGTGCTCGAGCAGCGCATCCCGGATCCGCACCGCCTGGTGCGCGCCTACGCCAACTCCGCGGCGGCCATGAACATGATCCGCGCCTACGCGCGCGGCGGGCTGGCCGACCTGCACGCGGTCCACGACTGGAACAAGGACTTCGTCGCCAACTCCCCGGCCGGGGTGCGGTACGAGGTGATCGCGCGGGAGATCGACAGGGCGCTGGCGTTCATGAAGGCGTGCGGCGTGGACGACACCGCGCTGCGCGGCGTCGAGCTCTACAACAGCCACGAGGCGCTCATCCTCGACTACGAGCGGGCGCTGCTGCGGGTGCACGGCGGCCGGCCCTACGCCTCGTCGGCGCACTTCGTCTGGATCGGCGAGCGGACCCGCCAGCTCGACGGTGCGCACGTGGAGTTCATGTCGCGGATCGCCAACCCGATCGGCGTCAAGATCGGCCCGACGACGACGCCGGAGCAGGCCACCGAGCTGGTCGAGCGGCTGGATCCCGAGGGCATCCCCGGCCGGCTGACCATGATCAGCCGGATGGGCAACGGCAAGATCCGCGACGTCCTCCCGGCGATCGTCGAGAAGGTCACCGCCAGCGGGCACTCGGTCGTGTGGCAGTGCGACCCGATGCACGGCAACACGCACGAGTCCTCCACCGGCTACAAGACCCGGCACTTCGACCGCATCGTCGACGAGGTGCTCGGCTTCTTCGACGTCCACCGGGCGCTGGGCACCTGGCCGGGCGGCATCCATGTCGAGCTCACCGGCGAGGACGTCACCGAGTGCCTCGGCGGCGCGATGGAGATCAGCGACGAGGACCTCAACAGCCGGTACGAGACGGCCTGCGACCCGCGACTGAACACCGGCCAGTCGCTGGAGCTGGCCTTCCTCGTCGCCGAGATGCTGCGTGGCTGAAGCGCTCGTCGACCTCCGCTCCGACACCGTCACGAGGCCGTCGCCCGGCATGCGCCGGGCGATGGCCGACGCCGAGGTCGGGGACGACGTCTACGGCGAGGACCCGACGATCCGGGCGCTGGAGGAGCGAGTCGCCGGCCTGCTGGGCCACGAGGCGGCGCTGTTCGTGCCCTCGGGGACCATGGGCAACCAGATCGGCATGCGCCTGGTCTGCGAGCCGGGCCAGGAGGTGCTCTGCGACGCCGACGCGCACGTGGTCACCTACGAGATGGGTGCCGCGGCCGCGGTGTTCGGCATCTCGACGCGCACAGTGGTCTCTGGTGGTGGGGGGCAGGAGGGCGGGACAGCGGCCAGCGGCCGGCTGGACGCCGACGCGCTGATCGCCCAGGTGCGCCCGCGCGACGACTGGCACCTGACCGCCACCGCCGCGATCGCCGTGGAGAACACCCACAACCGCGGCGGCGGCCTGGTGCAGCCGCTGGCGCAGCTCGAGCGGCTGTGGGCGTGGTCGCGGGAGGCCGACGTGGCCGTCCACCTGGACGGGGCCCGGCTGTTCAACGCCTCCGTCGCCGCCGGGATCGACCTGGCGACCTACGGACGGCTCGCCGACACCGCGTCGGTCTGCCTGTCCAAGGGACTGGGCGCGCCGGTCGGGTCGGTGCTGGTCGCCGCGGCGGAGCGGATCGCGGCCGGCCGGCTGTGGCGCAAGCGCCTCGGCGGGGGGATGCGGCAGGCCGGCGTCCTCGCCGCGGCCGGGCTGTACGCGCTGGACCACCACGTGGCCCGGCTGGCCGGGGACCACGAGCACGCGCGCCTGCTGGCCAAGCGGCTCGGGGTCGACCCGGCGTCGGTCGAGACGAACATGGTCGTGCTGGACGACGTCCCGGCGCCGCTGGTCGCCGAGGCGGCGAAGGCGCAGGGCGTGCTCGTGTCCCAGGTGAGCCCGCGGCGGGTCCGGCTGGTCACGCACCTGGACGTGGACCGGGCGGCGGTCGACCGCGCCGCCGACGTGCTCGCGGGCATCCTGGACCGCTGAACCGGGGCCGGGCCGCCCCTCGTGGGACGGCCCGGCGCCTCGGTCACCAGGTGCTGTACAACAGGTCGTCGTTCGGCGTCTTCCCCGTGTCCGTGACCACCACCCCGTCAGAGGCGGCGTTCAGGACCGCCGTGGCCACAGCCGACGGGACAGCCGTCGGCGCGCCCTGCAGATACAGCGCCGCCACCCCGGCGACGTGGGGCGTGGCCATCGACGTCCCGCTGATCGTGCTGGTCGCCTTGTTGTTCGTGTGCCAGGCACTGGTGATCCCCACGCCGGGTGCGAAGAGGTCGACGCACGCGCCGTTGTTGCTGAAGGAGGCGGCGGCGTCGTTCCGGTCGGTCGCCCCGACGGTCAGGGCGGTGTCGACACGGGCCGGGGAGACGCTGCAGGCGTCCTGCGGGACGCCGGCCGCGTCGCCGTTGCCCGCGGCCACTGCGACGGTGACGCCGCTGGCGATGACCCGCGCCACCGCCTCGTCGAGTTCGGTGCTGGCCGGGCCGCTGAGGCTCATGTTCACGACGGCGGCCCCGGGGGCGGGGTGTCCGATGATCCAGTCCAGGCCGGCGATGACACCGGCGACGCTGCCGTTGCCGCGGCAGTCGAGCACTCGCACGGCGACCAGCGACACGCCCTTGGCCACGCCGTAGGTGGACCCGCCGATGGTGCCGGCGACGTGGGTCCCGTGGCCGTTGCAGTCCTGCGCAGTCCCACCCCAGGCGTCGTATCCCGCTCTCGCCCGTCCACCGAACTGCGAGTGTGCGGTGCGGATGCCCGTGTCGACGACGAACGCGGTGACCGCGGAACTGGTGGCCGAGTAGGTGTAGGAGCCGCTGAGGGGGAGTTTGCGCTGGTCGATGCGGTCGAGGCCCCAGGGTGCGCGGGCTTGGGTCGCGGTGGCCTGCACCGGCTGGTCGGCCACGACCTCGACCATGCCAGGGAGGTCGGCCAGACGGCGGGCGGCGGCGGGCGCCAGCGTGACGGCGAACCCGTGCAGCGCCTCGGTGTACACGTGGTCGATCCGCCCACCCAGTCCCCGTGCGCGCTCGGCGGCGGCCGCGGGGAGCGTCCCGGGGTCCACGGTGACGATGTAGGAGCTGAGTGGCGAGCCGGGTGTGGCGTCACCAGGGGCGGCGGACGCCGGAGCGGCCGCGGCCCCCAGACCAGCGACGGCCAGCGCCGCGAGGGCGGAGGCCAGGGTTCGGCGCGAGGGCACAGGACTCTCCTGGGTTCGGTCATCGGGGCCCCGGGGCCGGGGCTCCGACAGCGAACACGGCGGGAGAGATCACATCCAGTCACCACGCAGACGCGTTACGTGTGTGACGCCCGGGGAGCAGCGTCGGTCCCGGACACGTCGACGGGCCCGCCCCCGGAGGGTGCGGGCCCGTTGCGCGTGCGACTACTCGGCGTGGTCGCCGGGCGTCGGGTGCTCGATCTGGCCGGCCAGATAGAGCGCCTCACCGAGGGTGTCGAGCAGGTGCAGCTGGGTCTCGAGGTAGTCGATGTGGTGCTCCTCGTCGGCGAGGATCTCCTCGAAGAGGTTCTTGCTGACGCGGTCACCCACCGACTCGCAGTAGGGGATGGCCTCGCGCAGCCGAGCCAGCACCTCGACCTCGACCGCCATGTCGGACTCGAACTGCTCGCGCACGGTCTGCCCGATCCGCAGGGGCAGCAGCTTCTGGTAGTTCGGCAGGCCCTCGAGGAAGAGGATGCGGTCGGTCAGCCGCTCCGCGTGGGTCATCTCCTCGATGGACTCGTCACGGGTGTGCTTGGCGAGCTTGTTGTAGCCCCAGTTCGCCTGCATCTTCGCGTGCAGGAAGTACTGGTTGATGGCGGTGAGCTCGCTGGTCAGCTGCTCGTTGAGGTACTCGATGACCCGTGCGTCACCCTGCATGGCGCTCCTCCTGTCTCGGCTGGGACGGAGGCTAGCGGGGATCGCCGGCAGCCGAGGAACTCAGGTCGGCCTTGCCATGCACAGCCTGTCCTCAGGCAGCGGGCTCGCGGAGCTCCAGGCCGTGCAGCGGGTCGGCGGCGCGCAGCCGGTCGCAGATGCGGTCCAGGCAGCTGCCGCAGCCGGTGCCGGCGCCGCTGACCTCACCGACCTCCTCCTCGGTGCGCGCTCCGTCGGCGATCACACCGGCCAGCTGGTTCTCGCTGACGGCGAAGCAGAGGCAGACGTACACGCGCGGCGCTCCTGAGGCCAGGGGAAGGAAAGGCACGCCTAACTTAGCTGAGCCTCAGCGGTGTGCCAAGGGTCACCGGACGGTTCTGTACCGGGACTTCTGACGTACGCCCTCGCCTTCGCCGGTGATCACCACCCGTCGGCGGCGTCGGTCGCCGATCCGGCGCCGCGACGGGAGGTGATCACACCGCCAGGCCGGCAGCGATCCGTGCGACCAGCCGGTGCAGATCGGCGGTCACGAACAGCACGCGCCGGCCGACCGCGGTCGGGGGTCGACCCGTCGCGCTCAGGCGGCCGCGGCCAGCCCGGCGTCGCGCAGCGACGTCAGCAGCGCGATGTCGCCCGCGTGCCCGGCCCACGCGACGCCGTCCCGCTCGCTGGGCGTCTCCACGACGAGGGGGACGCCGGCCGTCGAGGGGTGGGCCAGCAGCTCGGCGAACGGGCCGGTGCCGTAGGCGCCGCCGCCGATGGTCCCGGCCCCGATGGTCGTGTGCCGGTCCCGCTTGGAGCCGCACTCGTCGAGGGAGTCGTTGGCGTGCACCAGGCCGAGCCGGCCGGGACCGACGCTCGCCTCGAGCGCGTCGAGGGTGGCCGTCATGCCGCCGGGGACGGAGAGGTCGTGGCCGGCCGCCCAGGCGTGGCAGGTGTCGAAGCAGACGCCGACCAGGGGGTGCCGGTCGAGCGCGTCGAGGTAGGGGCCGAGGTCCTCGACGGTCGCGGCCAGCGACCTGCCGCCGCCCGCCGTCGGCTCGACGAGCAGTCGCGGGCCGTCGTCGGGGGCCGCGTCGAGGACCGGCAGGAGCCGCTCGTGCAGCTGGCGCAGCGCGTCGTCGTAGCGGTCCTCGCCGACGGCGGAACCGGCGTGCACCACCACGCCCTGGCACCCGAGCTGCGCGCCGCGGGCCAGGTTGTGCGCGATCGTGGCGATCGACTGCTCGACGGTGGCCTCGGTGGGGGAGCCGACGTTGACCAGGAACGGCGTGTGGATGAACGAGGGCACGCCGCGCTCGGCGCAGCCGGCGGTGAACAGCGCGTCCTGCGTCGGGTCGCCGTCGCTGAGCCGCCAGCCGCGGGGGTTGCCGACGAAGACCTGCACGGCGCGCGCGTCGACGGCGTCGGTGTAGGCCAGCCCGCCCTTGGCCAGTCCACCCTTGATCTGGATGTGCGCGCCGATCGGCGGCACACCTGGAGCAGTACGCAGAGCTCTTCCGTTCTATCCGAAGGTCACCAGGATCGTGACCTGGGTGCCGATGTCGACGACCTCACCCGCAGCCGGGCTCTGCCGCAGCACGCGGTTGCCGAAGAACTCGTTGACCTCGACCTTCAGCCCGGCCGCCTCCAGGGCCGCCCGCGCGTCCGCCTCGCTGCTGCCGACGACGTCCGGCACCGTCACCTGCGGCACCCCGACCGACACCTGGATGGTCACCGTGCTCTCGTGCGGCGCCTGCGTGCCGGCCCCCGGGGTGACCGCCATGACCTCGCCGGCGTCGACGTCGACGCTGCGGCCCTCGGTCCGCTCGACGGTGAAGTCGAGGTTCTCCAGGTTCGTCGTCGCCGCCTCGGGCGTCAGGCCGATGACGTCGGGGATGGTCACCGGCTCGTGCCCGCGGCTGACGAAGATGGTCAGCGGCTGGTCGCGCACCAGCTCGGTGCCGGCCTCGGGCTCGAACCCCGTGACGTGGCCGACCGGGATGTCGTTGTCGTAGTCCTGCACGACGGTGGCGACGACGGGGATGGAATCGGTGATCTCGGCCTGGACCTCGTCCAGCGGCCGGCCGACCATCGCCGGGTCGACCTCGAAACGCTCGGGGCCCTTGGAGACGACGAGCGACACGTCGGTGCCGCGGATGGCCTCACCGCCGTCGGGGTCGGCGGAGATGACGACTCCCTCGGCGACCTCCTCGCTGAACTGCTCCTCGCAGCAGTCGGGGGTGAGCCCCGCCTCCTGCAGGAGGTCGATCGCGGCCGCCTGCTCCTTGCCGACCAGCTGCGGGACCGTCGTCCAGCGGCCGGACCCCAGCCACCAGCCGACCGCGCCGATGGTGATCGCGAGCAGCAGGACGACGGCGACGGCGAACCGGGCGCGGCGGCGGCGGATGTGCTGCGGCACGCCGGGCCGGCGCTGCTCCAGCGGCGGGCGGCGGCCGGCCACGTCGGTGGTCGGGCCGGGGCCCATGCCGGGCAGCATCGAGGTGCGCGAGCCGCGGCCCGGGCGCGTGCCGGTGCTGCCGAGCACCTCGGTGCCGTCGGCGGGCCCGGGGTCGCTGGGGTGCCGCGGGCGGCCGGGCCGGTTGGTCGGGCGCAGGGTGCCCGGGCCGGCGTTGCTCCGGCCGGTGGGCACCGGGACCCGCTCGATGCCGAGGTCGTTGCGCACGTCCTCGAGGTCGGCGAGGAAGGCGCCGGCGTCCAGCGGCCGGACGGCGGGATCGCGGCGGGTGGTGCGGGCGACCAGCTCGTCGACCTCCCAGGGGATGCCCGGCACCTCGTCCGACGGCGTGGGCATGTCGTGGTGCACGTGCTGGTAGGCCACCGCGAGCGGGGTGTCTCCCCCGTAGGGCGGGTGGCCGGTGAGCATCTCGAAGAGCACGACCCCGGCGGCGTAGACGTCGCTGCGCGCGTCGGCCTTGCCGCGCTCGAGCTGCTCGGGGGAGAGGTAGGCGACGGTGCCGATCAGCACGCCGCCGGTGTGGCTGGTCTGACCGGTGCCGGTGAGCGCGCGGGCCAGACCGAAGTCGGCGACCTTCACCACGCCGTCCTGCCCGATGAGGACGTTCTCCGGCTTGATGTCGCGGTGCACGATGCCGGCGCGGTGCGCGGCGGTCAGGCCGGACAGGACGGGCTCGAGGACGGCGAACGCCTCGCCGATGGTGAGCCGGCCGCGGGCCTGGAGGAGGTCGCGCAGCGTGCGCCCGCGGACCAGCTCCATGACGAGGAAGACCAGGCCCTGGTCGCTGCCCTGGTCGCTGACCGAGACGACGTTGGGGTGGCTGAGCATCGCCGCGGCCCGCGCCTCGCGGGTGAACCGGTCGACGAACGTGGGGTCGTGCGCCAGGTGCTCGGCCATGACCTTGACCGCGACCGTCCGGTGCAGCCGCAGGTCCTGGGCGGCGTAGACGGTCGACATGCCGCCGCGCGCCAGCCGCTCCTGGAGGTGGTAGCGCCCCTCCAGGACGAGGCCGACCACGGGGTCGGTCACGGCGGTCTCCACCTGGTCGAGTGTAGGAGTGACGGAGCTGTTCGCCGCTCCTACACGCGGGTGTGACCGGTGTGGCGGTTCACCCGTCACACCGGCCACCTCCTGCCCTTCAGGCCAGGTCGAGGCCGGGGTAGAGCGGGTGCTCCGCCAGCAGCTCCGCGGCTGCGGCACGGGTCCGGTCGGCCAGCCCGTCCGTCGTCGCGTACTTGGCCTTCGAGGGCGAGCCGTCGCGGGTGGCGGTGGGCGTGGTGCCCGAGAGGACGTCGACGATCAGCTCCGCGGTGCGGTCGAAGTCGGCCGCCCCGAAGCCGCGGGTGGTGAGCGCGGGCGTGCCCAGCCGGATGCCGGAGGTGTACCAGGCGCCGTTCGGGTCGGCCGGGACGGCGTTGCGGTTGGTGACGATGCCGGCGTCGAGCAGCGCGGACTCCGCCTGCCGCCCGGTGAGCCCGAAGTTCGAGACGTCGATGAGCACCAGGTGGTTGTCGGTGCCGCCGGTCACCAGGGTGGCGCCGCGCCGGGTCAGGCCCTCCGCGAGGCTCTGCGCGTTGTCGGCCACCGCCTGGGCGTAGCCGGCGAACTCCGGACGGCGCGCCTCGGCCAGCGCGACGGCCTTCGCGGCCATGACGTGCGGCAGCGGGCCGCCGAGCACCATCGGGCAGCCGCGGTCGACCGCGTCGGCGAACTCGGGCTGGGCGAGCACCATGCCGCCGCGCGGCCCGCGCAGCGACTTGTGCGTGGTGGTGGTGACGACGTGCGCGTGCGGCACCGGGTCGAAGTCGCCGGTGAACACCTTGCCGGCGACCAGCCCGGCGAAGTGCGCCATGTCGACGACCAGCGTGGCACCCACCTCGTCGGCGATCTCCCGCATGGCCGCGAAGTCCACCCGGCGCGGATAGGCGGAGTAGCCGGCGATGAGGATCAGTGGCCGGAACTCGCGGGCCCGCGCGCGCACGGCGGCGTAGTCGAGCAGCCCGGTGGCGGGGTCGGTGCCGTAGGAGGACTGCTCGAACATCTTGCCGCTGATGTTGGGTCGGAAGCCGTGGGTGAGGTGGCCGCCGGCGTCCAGCGACATGCCGAGCATCCGCTGGTCGCCGAGGGCCCGGCGCAGCGTCGCCCAGTCCGCGTCGGTGAGCTCGTTGACGTGCCGGACGCCGGCCTTCTCCAGTGCCGGCGCCTCGACGCGGGAGGCCAGCACCGCCCAGAAGGCGACCAGGTTGGCGTCGATGCCCGAGTGCGGCTGCACGTAGGCGTAGGGGGCGCCGAACAGCTCGCGGGCGTGCTCGGCGGCCAGCGCCTCGACGGTGTCGACGTTCTGGCAGCCGGCGTAGAAGCGGTGCCCGACGGTGCCCTCGGCGTACTTGTCGCTGAACCAGTTGCCCATGGTCAGCAGCACGGCCGGGCTGGCGTAGTTCTCGCTGGCGATGAGCTTGAGCGAGGACCGCTGGTCGGCGAGCTCGGCGCCGATGGCCTCGGCCACGCGGGGCTCCACGGCCCCGATGACCTCCAGGGCACTGCGGTAGGCCGCGGATGCGGTGGCGGCGTCGGTGGGGGCGGTGACGTCGGTCATGGGGGGCTCCAGCGCGGGTGTCGACTCAGGAGGTGCCCAGGCGCCCGGCGGGGTTGGTGCGGGCCGCTCCCCGGTGGTCGGTCCCACCTCGATGCGCCAGTCACGGCCCCGGAGCGATCCTAGCCGCGCGGCCGGGAGCGGCCGGAACGGTGTCCCGGGGGGACGTCGGCGGCGCCCGCCGGAGCGGGCCATAGGCTCGGACCCCATGGAGACGCTCACCCCCGCGGAGGTCGCCGCAGTCCTGGGGGTCTCGCCCAACCGGGTCCGCCAGTTGCTGCGCGAGCGCAAGCTCATGGCGGTGCCCGGCAGCGGCAACGGCCGGATACCGGCCGACTTCCTGCAGGACGGCGCCGTCCTCAAGCACCTGCCCGGCCTGATCACCGTGCTCCGGGACGGCGGGTTCAGCGACGAGGAGGTCTTCGAGTGGCTGTTCCGCGCCGACGAGTCGCTGCCCGGCACGCCCGTGGCGGCGCTGCGCAACGACCGGCACACCGAGGTCACCCGGCGCGCCCAGGCTCTGGCGTTCTGACGGGGTGCGCGTGGGGCACCTGACGTACCTGGCGCTGCTGGCCGGCTGCCTGGTCGTCACCGCCCCCCTCGAGCTGCTGCTGCGGGTGCGGGTCTACGCCCGGTGGCGGCGGCTGCTGCTGGCCGTCGTCCCGGAGTTCGTCGTCTTCGTCGTCTGGGTCCTGTACGCGATCGCGCAGGGTCACTGGGACTACTCGGGCGCCCTGACCCTCGGCGTCCGGCTGCCCGGTGGCATCCCGGTCGAGGAGGTGCTGTTCTTCCTCGTCGTCCCGCTGTGCTCGGTGCTGGCGCTGGAGGCGGTGCGGAAGGTGACCGGCTGGGACGCCGGCTACCCCGCGGAGGAGGCGGACGCGCCGTGAGCTACTCGACGCTGGCGGTGCTCGCGGTCGTCGCCGTCCTGGTCGTGGACCTGGCCGTGTACCGCACCCGCATGGTGACCCGACCGGTGTTCTGGGTGGCCTACGCGATCGTGGTGACCTTCCAGCTGCTGGTGAACGGCGTGCTCACCGGGCTGGAGGTGGTCGTCTACGACCGCGACGCCGTCTGGGGCCCGCGGATCGCCTACGCCCCGGTGGAGGACCTGCTGTTCGGCTTCGCCATGGTCACCCTCACCCTCGCCAGCTGGGCGGCGGTCAACCGGCGGGCGAACACCGCCAGGCGGCGCGGCTTGGACACCGACACCCGGCGGTCGAGCACCCGGTAGTCGGCCCGCTCGATCTCGGTGAGGATGCCGCCGTAGAGGGCGGTCGCCGCCCGCACGCAGTCGCGGGACTCCGGGGCCAGCATCGGCGTCCCGGGGGCGGCGTCGTCGTAGCGGCGGCGCACGATCGCGACCATCTCCCGCATCAGCTCGCGGAACCGGTCGTCGAACCGCTTCTCCTCGAGCTGCCCGCGGGTCACCCCGTGCGCGGCCATGAGGTCGGCCGGCAGGTAGACCCGGCCGCGGTCGACGTCCTCGGCGACGTCGCGCAGGAAGTTGGTCAGCTGGAACGCCTCGCCCAGCGCGATCGCGTGCGGCGCGGCCTCCTCGCGGAGGACCCCCGGCGCCGTGCCCAGCACCGGCAGGACCTGCAGCCCGATCACCGACGCCGAGCCCCACATGTACCGGTCGAGGGCGTCCAGGTCGGCGTAGCCGGTGACCTCGAGGTCACTGGTCATCGCGGCCAGGAAGTCGACCAGGTGCTCGACGGGGATGGCGTACCGGCGGTAGGTGTGCACCAGCGCGAGGCGGACCGGGTCGTCGGACCAGCCGGCCTCCAGCTCGGCGAGCACCGCGCGGGACCAGTCGGCGAGGTCGCCGGCGGGGTCGGCGCCGGGGTGGTCGACCAGGTCGTCGGCGGTGCGGGCGGCCGCGTAGAGGGCGTGCACGGCCGGACGGCGGCCGGCGGTGAGCAGCCGGGTGGCCAGGTGGTAGCTCTTGCCGTGCCGGGCGGCGATCGCGGCGCAGTGCCGGTAGGCGGCGTCCAGCCGCTCCTGCCGCTGCGCCATGGTGAGCGGGCGGTCCAGGCCGGTCATCGCCGCCCCTCCGAGGGGGCCATTGTGGCCACTCTGGCCCTCGAGGCCGGCCCGGTGATCCGCTCGGCGGCCAGCCGGCCGCTGATGACCACCATCGGCACGCCCACGCCCGGCTGCACCGAGGAGCCGGCGAGGACGACGTTCTCCGGCCCGCGGCGCGGCAACGTCGGCGTCCGGAACGGCCCCGTCTGGCCGAAGGTGTGGGCCAGGGCGAACGGGGTGCCGGCGGCCATGCCCTGTGCCGCCCACGTCAGCGGGGTGTCCAGGTGCTCGACCTCGATGGCGCCAGTCAGGCCGGTCCAGCCGCGGGCCTCGAGGGTGGCCAGCACCTCGTCGCGGTAGCGCGGGCCCAGCGTCGTCCAGTCCAGGCCGGGGTTGCCGCCGCTGTGCGGGTCCAGGTTCGGGGTGGGGGCCACGATGCTCAGCACCTGGCCGCCGTCGGGGGCCAGGCCGCGGTCGGTGACCGACGGCATGCTGACCAGCAGGCTCGGGTCGGTCATCGGCCGGCCGTCCCGGGTGAGCTCACGGAAGACCTCGTCCCACGCCGCGCCGAAGCTGATCGTGTGGTGCGCCTGACCGGGCAGCTCGGCGCGCACCCCGACGTGCAGGGCCACGCAGGACGGCGAGTACACCGGCCTGCGGCGCCGGGAGAACCCGGGGACCAGGCGCTCGGGGGCGTCCACGGTCACCACGACGGCGTCGGCCGGCAGCCGCTCGCCGTCGTCGAGGAGGACGCCGGTGACCCGCCGCCCGGAGGCCTCCAGCCCTCGCACCGCCGTGCCGTACCGGAAGGCCACCCCGGCGTCGGCGGCCGCGGCCGCCAGCGCCCGGGGGACGGCGGCGATCCCGCCGACCGGGTGCCAGACCCCGGCACCGATGTCGAGCTGGGCGATCACCGCGTAGGCGGCGATCGCCCGCTGCGGGCTCACCCCGGCGTACAGCGCCTGGAAGCTGAACAGCCGGCGCAGCCGGTCGTCGGTGAAGGCGCGGGCCACGTGGCTCGACAGCCGGCGGAACCCGCCGCGGCGGGCGAGCGCGAGGAGCTCGGGGCCGAGCAGGTCCAGCGGGGTGTCGAGGTTGCGGTCGATGAAGGTGTCCAGCTGCAGCCGGTACAGCTCGGCCAGGTCGGCGAGGTAGCGGCGCAGCGCGGCGGCCTCGGCCGGACCGCACAGCGCCTCGACCTCGGCGGCGAAGGCGTCGGGGTCGGCGTGCACGTCGAGACGCGACCCGTCGGCGAACTGCGCGCGGTAGGTGGTCTCCAGCGGCACCAGCGGCAGCCGGTCCTCGAGCTTCTCGCCGACCGCGGCGAGGGTGTCGGCGACCAGCTCGGGCGCGGTGAACACCGACGGCCCGGTGTCGAGGGCGTAACCGCCCGCCTCGATCCGGCCGGCACGCCCGCCGGGGCCGGGGCCGCGGTCGACGACGGTGACCTCGCGGCCGGCACCGCGCAGCCGCAGCGCGGCCGAGAGCCCGGCCAGGCCGGCGCCGACCACGACCACGCGGTCGGTGCGGCCGGGGACGGTCCGGATCATCAGGCGGTGCGGCTGGTCGCGGCGACGGCGAGCGCGTCCAGCGCGTGGCGGGCGTCGTCGGCGATCGGGGCCTGCGCGATCGCGGTGCGCGCCAGTGCGGTGCGCTCGGCGATCCGCTCCTCGACGCGGGTCCGGGCACCGGTGTCCTCGATGAGCGCGCGCAGGGCGTCGAGGTCCTCGGTGCCGGCGTCGGGGTTGCCCAGCAGCTCGGCGAGCAGCCGGCGCCCGGCGTCGTCGGTGGCCTCCTCGGTGAGGGCGATGAGCAGCGTCTGCTTGCCCTCGCGCAGGTCGTCGTCGGCCGACTTGCCGGTCACCGCCGGGTCGCCGAACACCCCGAGGACGTCGTCGCGGAGCTGGAAAGCCTCGCCCAGCGGGAGGCCGACGGCGGTGTACGCGTCGGTGGCCCACGGGCCGGCGCCGGCGATCGCCGCCCCCAGCTGCAGCGGCCGCTGCACCGTGTAGCCGGCGCTCTTGTAGCGGGCCACGGTCAGCGCGCCCTGGGGGCCGGGCAGGCCGCCGGCGGCCCGCAACAGGTCGAGGTACTGGCCGGCGGTGACCTCGGTGCGCATGGTGTCCCACACCGCGCGGGCGCGGGTCAGCGCCGCGGGGGACAGCCCTGAGCGGCGCAGCAGCTCGTCGGACCAGACCAGCGCGAGGTCGCCGACGAGGATCGCGGCGCCCACCCCGAACGCCTCGCCGTCGCCGGCGAGCCGCCCGTCGCCGTGCCGGCCGGCGAAGCCGACGTGGGTCGCGGGGCGCCCGCGGCGGGTGAGGGCGCCGTCCATGACGTCGTCGTGGACCAGCGCGCTGGCGTGCACGAACTCCAGGGCCGCGACCGCCCGCAGCACCGCGGCGTCGTCCTCGGTCGGGCCCTCCGGGCGCACTCCGCGCCAGCCCCAGTAGGCGAACAGCGGGCGCAGCCGCTTGCCGCCGTCGGCCAGCGCGCGCACCTCGTCGACGACGGGCAGCAGGGCGTCGTCCATGGCCGCGAGGGTCTCCCGCTGGACGTCGAGGAACCCGCTCAGCGCGGCGGAGACGGCCGCGCGGACGCGGTCGAGCTCGGCGACGGCGATCGGCGGTGCCGGGGGGAGGGCCGTCGACGCGCGCTGCTGGGCCCCGGCGGTCATCGACCAAGTATCTCCCGCGTGCGCGGGGGGTGCCGCCGCAGGCCGTGGTTCCGCGGTCAGGGTCATCGCCACCAGCCTCCTGGGTCCGGACGTGGGCACTCGCCACGACCTCTTCGCCCGGACAGCGCCCGGTGGATGCAGGATCGGGAACCCGGTGCTCCGTATCCTCTGTGCCCATGTCCCACACCGTGCGAGAGCTGCTCGCCTCCGCGCGGCCGACGTGGTCGTTCGAGTTCTTCCCGCCCAAGAGCGCCGACGGCGCCGCGCACCTGTGGACGGCGCTGCGTGAGCTGGAGCGGCTGCACCCGTCGTTCGTGTCGGTCACCTACGGCGCCGGCGGCTCGACCCGCGAGGGCACGGTCTCGGTGACCGAGCGGATCGCCACCGAGACGACGATGACGCCGCTGGCCCACCTGACCGCCGTCGACCACAGCGTCGCCGAGCTGCGGCACGTGGTCAGCCGGCTGGCCGCCGCCGGTGTGCGCAACCTGCTGGCGCTGCGCGGCGACCCGCCCGGCGCCGATCCGCAGGCGGAGTGGGTGGCCCACCCGCAGGGGCTCCGCTACGCCGCGGAGCTGGTGGAGCTGATCCGGACGATGGGCGACTTCTGCGTCGGCGTGGCGGCGTTCCCGGAGCGGCACCCGCGGTCGCCGGACTTCGAGACCGACGTCGAGATGTTCGTGCGCAAGTGCCGGTCGGGCGCCGACTTCGCGATCACCCAGATGTTCTTCCGGCCCGAGGACTACCTGCGCATGCGCGACCGGGTGGTGGCCCGGGGCTGCGACGTCCCGATCATCGCGGGCGTCATGCCGGTGACCAACGCCAAGCAGATCGTCCGCATCGTCCAGCTGTCGGGGCAGGCGTTCCCGTCCGACCTCGCCGCCCGCTTCGCCGAGCTCGACGGGGACCGGCCCGAGGACAAGGCCGCCGTCCGGGCCCTCGGCGTCGAGGTGGCCACGCAGCTGTGCCGGACCCTGCTGGACGAGGGTGTGCCCGGCATCCACTTCATCACCATGAACCGCTCGACGGCGACCCGTGAGGTCTACGCCAACCTGGCCGCGGTCGGCGTCACCCACTGACGGCGACCGGGCCCAGCGCCGCGGCGGCGTCCGCGGCCCGGCGCAGGGCCTCCCGCTCGGCCGCGTAGCCGCCGAGCACCCCGACCACGGGGACGTTGGACAGGAACCGGTGGTGCAGCTTGCCCTTGGGGCGGGCGTCGAGGGTGTCGTCGATCCGGCCGAGCAGCCGGGCCACCCGCCACAGTGTGCGGACGTTGCCCCACAGCCCGGCGCGGTCACTGCGGGCGCCGAAGGCCTCGTCGGCGTAGCTGCCCCGGGAGCGCTGCAGGAGGGGCTCGACCCGCGCGGCGGGCAGGTCCCGGTCGAGCAGCACGCGGGCCAGGAGCGCGACCCGCTCGGCCGGCGCCTCGATCCCGTGCTCACTGGCCACCCCGCCGACGACGAGGGCCTGCACCGCCGCGCCGACGGTGTTCTGCAGCGGCAACAGGTCCGCGAGCTTGCCGGCGAACCGCGGCGCGGCGCTGATCCCGGCGGCGACCTGGGGCAGCTGAAGGGCCCACCACTGGTCCCGCTGGGCCTGCGACAGGGTCGCCGGCCGGCCCAGCCGGCGAACCAGCGGGGCGGTCAGCCGGTCGACCCGGCGGAGGACGTCGACCACGACCGCGTCACTGATGGGTGCCATGGAAGGGCTCTACCCGCCCGACCGCCCCCCGCACGCACCTGCCTCGTGGCGGAGGACCTGCACGCCCCCGCGCTGATCGACCACGAGGTCGTGTCGGCTCTCCGCGGGCTCCTGCGCCGGGACGCGCTCGGTGCCGCCCGTGCGGACGACCTGCTCGCGGACTTCGAGACCCTGCCCCTGGAGCGGTGGCCCGCCGGGAACGCGCTCCGGCGTCGCACCCTGTCGCTGAGGGAGACCCTGTCCGCGTACGACGCGGCCTACGTGGCGCTCGCCGAGGCGCTCGACTGCCCCCTGGTCACGCGTGACACCCAGCTGGCCCGGGCCCCTGACCACGCGGCGCGGGTCGAGGTCCTCTGACCTCAGACCCGGTACGGGTCGGGCGGCTCGGCGAGCGGGGCGCGGGTGCGCGTCATGAGGTCGACCAGTTCGGTCATCGCCATCCGGACGCCGGCGATCTCCTCGGCGACGGTGTCGATCCCGCCGTCCCCCCGGAGCGGCGTGGAGGCGGTCTCGATGGTCAGCCCGTCGATCTCGGCCGCGCTGCGCTCCAGGCGCTCGAGGTCGGTGAGGGTGCGCAGCTCGGCGGAGAGCAGCGCCGTCTGGTCCCGGTAGCGGATGAGGGCGTCGGCGCGCCGGCCGAGCTGCCGGGCGGCGTTCTCCAGGGCGGTGAGCTGGCGGTCCCAGTACTCCGCGGCCGGCCCGGCCGGTCGGACGCCGAGGGACACGCGGGCCTGCCGGATGCGCAGCGCCAGGTCGACGATCCGGTCCACCTCGGCCTGCCCGTCGAACGCCGCCCGGCTCTGCGCGAGGAACGGCGACTGCCAGGCCGGCTCGCGGACCGTCTCCGCCCACGCCCGGCCGGCCGCCGCGGCGATCCGGGCCTCGGTGGTGTCCCAGGCGGCGAGCGCGGCCTCGGGCGACAGGGACAGCGGGGCTGCGGGCGGCGCGGCGGGGACCACGGCGGCCTCCTCGCGGCGGTACCGGTGCACCACGACACCGGCCACCGGGACGAGCAGCCCGACCCCGGCGGTGAAGAAGAACAGCAGCAGGGCGATCGCGAGTTGCTGGTTCGGGGGCAGCCGCAGCCACTCCCGGCCGATCCGGTCCAGCCAGTCCAGCCGGACGGCGGCGTCCCGCAGCTGGGTCCAACTCGGCGGCGGAGCCGGGGTCCACGCCGGCGGACGCGGCGACCGGAGGACCACCAGCTGGCCGGCGGTCAGGTACCGGGTCGGCCACAGCTCCTCGGCCCCGGGGCCACCCGCACTCATGTCCTCGTCCTCCCCGCCGCGGCCGGTCGCCCGTCCGCGCGCACGATCCCGTTCCCTCCAGGGTGCCCGAGTCGGGCACCGGAGCGGGCTCCCACGCCGTCGCGACCTCGGCCGGCACGTACGTTGGCCGCATGGCCGCGCGGGCGCACGGGGCGGTCCGGCGCTGGGCGGTCGTCGGAGCGCTGGTCGGCACCCTCGTCGCGCTGCCCTCGCTGGTGGCCGCGCTGTCCGCCGACGACGCCGACGTCCCCGCGGCCGAGCTGCGGGACGCCGTCCTGGCCAGCGCGGACGTGGGGTTCTCCGGCTTCGCGGTGTCGGCCGGGGGGCTCAGCCTGCCGGTGACCGACCAGCTGACCGGCGTCGCCGACCTGCTCAGCGACCGGACGACGATGCGGGTGTGGTGGCGCGGGCCCACCGAGAACCGGGTCGACGTCCTCACCGCCGCGGGGGAGACCGGCGTGCACCGCGACCCCGGAGGGACCTGGACCTGGGAGTACGAGGGGCTCGCCGCCGTCCGGGGCGGGCCCGGGGCGCTCGCCCTGCCCGCCGCGCCGGACCTGCTGCCCGCGCCGCTCGGCCGGCGGCTGCTGTCGGAGGCCGCCGACGGGGAGCTGTCCCGGATCGGCGCCCGCCGGGTGGCCGGCCGGGAGGCGCTCGGCGTCCGGCTGGTCCCGGCCGAGCCCGCGTCCTCCGTGGCGCGCGTCGACGTGTGGGTGGACCCCGCCACCGGCCTGCCCCTGCAGGTGGAGGTCGTCGCCGCGGGGGCCGCCCGGGCGGCTCTGGACACCCGCTTCCTCGACCTCGACCTCGCCGTCCCGCCGGCCGCGGTGGTGGCGTTCACCCCGCCGCCGGAGGCGTCGGTCGGGACGGCGCCGGACACCGACGACCTCCTGGCCGAGGCCGGCCGGCGCGCGATGCGGGTGCCGCTGCCGGGCGAGCTGGCCGGGCTGCCCCGCCGCCCGCTCGAGGGCGTGCCGCCCGCCGTGGGGGTGTACGGCCGCGGCGTCACCCTGCTCGCGGTCGCCCCGGTGTCGCCGCGGCTGGCCGGCGGCCTGCGCCGCGCGCTGCGCGGGAGCCCGGACGCCGTCGTCGACGAGCTCGGCGCCCGGCTGTCGGCGGGCCCGCTCGGGCTGATGGTGGTCGACCGGCCCCGCGGCGGCGCGTACGTGCTCACCGGGACCGTCACCCTCGACGCGCTGGCCGAGGCCGCCGCCGCGCTGCCCGGGGCCGCCCGGTGATCCGCACCCGCGCGCTGGTCAAGCGGTACGGCCGGCTGCGCGCCGTCGACGACATCGACCTCGACGTCCGCGCCGGCGACGTCTACGGCTTCCTCGGCGCCAACGGGTCGGGCAAGACGACGACGGTGCGCATGCTGCTCGGGCTGGTGCTGCCCACCAGCGGCGAGGTGGAGCTGCTGGGGGAGCGGATGCCGCGCGCCGGCCGGCGGGTGCTGCCGCGCGTCGGCGCGCTGGTCGAGGGGCCCGCGCACCACGGCCACCTCTCCGGCCGGGCCAATCTCGCCCTGGTCGACGCCGCCGGCCCCGGCGGGCCGCGCCGCACCCGACGGCGGCGGATCGACGAGGTGCTCGAGCAGGTCGGCCTGAGCGGCGTCGGCCGCCGTCCGGTCCGGGCCTACTCCCTCGGCATGCGCCAGCGGCTGGGGCTGGCGGCCGCCCTGCTGCGGCGGCCCGAGCTGCTCGTGCTCGACGAGCCGACCAACGGCCTGGACCCGCAGGGCATCACCGAGGTCCGCGCGCTGCTGCTCGACCTGCACCGCGGCGGGACGACGGTCTTCCTGTCCAGCCACCTGCTCGCCGAGGTGGAGCAGCTGTGCACGCGGGTCGGGGTGCTCGACCGCGGCCGGCTCGTGCTCCAGGACGACCTGGCCACGCTCACCGCGCCCACCGGCGCGACCCTCGTCACCACGCCGGCGGCCGACCGGGCCCGGGCGGTGCTCGACGGGCGGGTCCTCTCCGTCGACGGCACCCGCGTGGTGGTCCGCGGGGACGACCCGGCCGAGGTCAACGCGCTGCTCGTCGGCGCGGGCGTGCCGGTGACCGCGCTGGCGCTGCAGCGGCCCTCGCTGGAGGAGGTGGTGCTCGCCGCGGCGGGCGCCAGCCCCGACCGGGTGGAGGGGCCGCGGTGATCGGCGTCGAGCTGCGCAAGCTGTTCGGCCGGCCGCGCACGTGGGTGACGATCGCCGTCCTCAACGCGCTGCCGGTGCTCGTGGCGGTGCTGCTGCAGCTCACCGACCTCGCGCCGCGGCCGGGGGAGGGGCCGCCGTTCCTGTCCGCCGTCCTCACCAACGGGGCGCTGTTCCCGCTCGCCGCCCTGGCCATCGTGCTGCCGCTGTTCCTGCCCGTCGCCGTCGCCGTGGTGGCCGGGGACTCGGTCGCCGGGGAGGCCCAGGCCGGGACGCTGCGCTACCTGCTGGCCCGCCCGGCCGGCCGCACCCGCCTGCTGGTGGCCAAGCTGGTCGCGGTGGTCGCCTTCGTCCTGGTCACCGTGCTCGTCGTGGCCGGGGTCGGCTACCTGGTGGGGACGGCGCTGTTCGACGCCCGGCCGCTCGCGGGGACGTCGGTGTCGGGCACCTCGCTGACCCCGGAGGAGCTCCTCGCGCGCACGCTGCTGGCCATCGGGTACGTGACGGTGTCGATGCTCGGCGTCGCCGCCTTCGGGCTGTTCTTCTCCACGCTCACCGACTCGCCGCTGGCCGCCGCCCTCGGCGCGCTCGCGGTGCTGGTCGCGTCCTCGCTGCTGTTCACCCTCGACGCCGCCTCACCGATCGCGCCGTACCTGCCCACGCGCTACTGGCTGGCCTTCGTCGACCTGTTCCGCGACCCGGTCCTGTGGCGGGACGTCACCCGCGGCCTGGCGCTGCAGGGCGTCTACGTCGGGGTGCTGCTGGCCGCGGCGTGGGCGAACTTCACCACCAAGGACGTCACCAGCTGAGACCTCGCGTCGGGACGGGGTCGGCTCGCGTCAGCCGCCGAGGCGCGCGCAGTCGGCGGGACCCAGCTCGGCGGGCTCCCGGGGGCCGAGCCCGGCGAGCACCATGGCCTGCACCAGGGGGTCGCGCGGCAGGTCGCCGTGGCCCACGCGGGCGCCGGCGCAGACCGACTGCACCGGCAGGTTCAGCGCCCCCTCCAGCCGCGCGGACTCCGGTGGGGTCACCGTCTCGTCCTGCTCGGTCCAGATCGACACCCAGGCCGGGCCGTCGGGGGTCTCGTCGCCGGCGTTGAGGGCGGCGATCAGCGCGCTGCCCGTCGTCATCTGCCGGCAGGCCTCCGGGCAGCGGCCCGGCGCCACGGCGCCGGCCAGGTCGGCGATCGTGGTCCCGTGGTGCGGCGAGCCGAGCGTCACGACGCGGCGGGCGACGTCGGCACCGCCGTCGGCGGCCCAGAGCCGGGCGACCACCCCACCGGCCGAGTAGCCGACGACGTCGACGCTGCCGGCTCCGGTCCGCTCCAGCGCCTCGTCCACGGCGGCGGCCAGGGCGTCGGCCGCGGCCGCGAGGTCGCCGGTGCCGTCGCCGGGGACCGGCACGACCGTCGCGTCCCGCCCCTCGGCGGTCAGCCGGTCGGCGAGGGGATCCAGTGACCGCACCGACCCGCCGTAACCCGGGACCAGCAGGACCGGCCCCGGCCGGTCCTGGGCCATCGGCCCGCCGGCCGTGCCCGGCGACCGGTCGAGCAGCAGCGCCGTGGCGGCGACCAGGACGGCGGCGACGAGCAGGGCCAGCACCCCCACCACCAGCCGGCGGCGGGCGGGTGCGAGGCCGGCGAACACCCCTCCACTGTGCCCGGTGCGTGCCCGGAGGCGGCGGGACTGGTGGACTGCGGGGGTGCGAGGAGCGCCGTGCTGAGCCGGGACGAGTACCTGGCGGCGTGGGCGGACTGGCACGGCGGGACGGATCCGGCCGGGAGCCGGCTGGTCCGCGGCTGGCTGTCGGGCGCCTACGCGCTGGCCCGCCCGCTGGCCGGCCTGCCGCCGATCGCGGCCACCGCGCTCGGGCTGGCCGTGGCCGTCACCGCCGTGGTCCCGGCCTGGGCCGGCGGGCCGTGGTTGGTGCTGGCCGGGGTGCTCGTGGGGGTCTCCGCCGTCCTCGACTCCCTCGATGGAGCCCTCGCGATCGCCACCGGCCGGGCCTCGCGCCGCGGATTCGTGCTGGACTCCGCGGTGGACCGGCTCAGCGAGGCCGCGTTCGCCGCCGCACTGTGGGTCGCCGGCGCGCCGGGCTGGCTGGCCGCGGCCTACGGGGCGCTGTGCTGGCTGCCCGACTACCTGCGCGCCCGCGCCGGCCAGGCGGGGGTCGCCGAGACCGGCGCGGTCTCGGTGTGGGAGCGCCCGACGCGGGTGGCGATGACCGGTCTCACTCTCGGCGGGGCCGGCGTGCTGTCCGGCCTGGACGTCGTCGCGGCGGTGGTGACCTGCGGCACCGCCGCGGGCTGCCTGCTCGGCGTCGCCGGCGTCGCACAGCTCGGGACGGCGCTGCGGAGGGCGCTGGCCGACTGACTCCGCTGGGCGTCCGGGCGGCTGGCCTCCTAGGGTGTGCGGTGCCAGCCACCCGCCGTTCACCTGGGCCCGACCCCGCGCCGGACGTCCCACCCGTCGCCACACCGAGGGAGCGCCCCGTGCCCGTCGTCGTCACCGGATCGATCGCCACCGACCACCTCATGACCTTCCCCGGGAAGTTCACCGAGCAGTTCGTCGAGGGCCAGCTGGAGAACGTCTCGCTGTCCTTCCTGGTGGACGACCTGGTCCAGCACCGCGGAGGCGCGGGCGCGAACATGGCCTACGGGCTGGGACTGCTCGGGCTGGGGCCGGTGCTCGTCGGCGCCGTTGGCAGCGACTTCGCCGACTACCAGGCCTGGCTGAACCGGCACGGGGTGGACACCGGCAGCGTGCACTGGTCGGAGCTCAAGCACACCGCCCGGTTCGTCTGCACCACCGACGCGGTGAACAACCAGATCGCCTCGTTCTACTCGGGCGCGATGAGCGAGGCGTCCGCGATCGAGCTCGCGCCGGTCGCCCGGCGGGTGGGCGACCCGGACATCGTCGTCATCGGCCCCAACGACCCGACGGCGATGGTCCGGCACACCCAGGAGTGCCGGACCCGGGGGTACCGCTTCGCCGCCGACCCGAGCCAGCAGCTGGCCTGGGCCGACGGCGAGATGATCCGCGAGCTCGTGGACGGCGCCGACGTGCTGTTCACCAACGAGTACGAGGCGGCGCTGCTGCTGCAGAAGACCGAGTGGACCGCCGACGAGGTGCTGCACCGGGTCGGCGTGTGGGTCACCACCCGGGCGGCGGACGGCGTGCTGGTCCGGCAGGCCGACGCCGCACCGATCTCGGTGATCGCCGTGCCGGAGACCAAGCCGGTGGAGCCGACCGGCGGCGGTGACGCCCTGCGCGCCGGGTTCATCGCCGGCCGGATGTGGGGGCTGGGTCTGGAGCGGGCCACCCAGCTGGGCTCGGCGGTGGCCACCGAGGCGGTCGAGGTGATCGGCACCCAGGAGTACACGCTGCTCAAGCAGCCGTTCCTCGAGCGGTTCGCCGCCGCGTTCGGCACCGACGCCGCCGACGAGGTCGCCCCCCACCTGCCCGGGTGAGCGTCAGTCGTCGCGCAGGTGCTCGCCGATGGAGGGGTCCTCCGACCAGCGGCGGTAGGAGATCCGCCGGATCTCCCTGACCTCGCCGATCGTCGACCACTCGTTGCCGCCCAGGCGGGCCAGCGGCTGCAGCTGCTCGATCCGCGGCCGGCCGTCCCGCACCGCGCTCTCCCACACCGTGATCAGCTGCACTCGGCCGAAGACGACGGTGCTGTCGCCCAGCCGCAGGGTCGAGTGCAGCGTGCACTCGACCGCGACCGGAGACTCCGCGACGTGGGGGACGGTGACCCGCCGGCTGTCCTCGAGCCGGACGCCGCACTGCTCGGCCTCGCTCACGCCGTGCGGGAAGTCGGTGCCCGTGGCGTTGACCTGCTCGAACAGCGGTTCGGGGGTGAGGCTGACGGTGAACTCGCCAGTCGTCTCGACGTTGCGCAGCGAGTCCTTGCGGCCGACCGAGGTGAACTGCACGACCGGCGGGTCGACGCAGGCGACGGTGTAGAACGAGTGCGGCGCCAGGTTGAGCACACCGTCCGCCGACCGGCTGCAGACCCAGGCGATGGGGCGCGGCACCACCACCGAGTTGAGCACGCGGTAGAAGGCGTTGCCGTCCATGGCGGCCGGGTCGAACTCCACGCGCGCGTCCGGGCTGGTCACCCCGCCATCGTCTCCCGCGCCGGCGGGCGCCGACCGACCGGGCGGCCGCGCCAGGACAGCGTGCCCCGGCGGCGGCCGGCGACCGAGCCGGCCAGCAGCACGTCGAACAGCAGCACCGACAGCGGGTGCGCCAGCGAGTCCGGCCACACCCGGCTGCCGGTGGCGGCGGCCGACACCGCCCGCGAGGCGACCCCCGCCGCGTAGCCGGCCAGCCCGGCGCGGGACCCGCGGAGCGCCGCCACGGGCGGCAGCACCCACACGGCGGTCAGCCCGGCCGCCACGGCGACCGTCGCGGCCGGCGAGCCGCCGACCGAGCCCCACAGCGACTTGGTGTAGCCCGCCCGCAGCGCCGGCCAGCCCTCGTACATGCGGCAGGCGGCCAGCCGCGAGCCGTCGACCGGCACCGCCCGGCCGCCGGCCCGCTTCACCGCCCGCGCCAGCGCGACGTCCTCGATCACCTCGCCGCGCACCGCCGCGTGCCCGCCGGCGGCCGCGTACGCCGCCCGCGTCACGACCAGGAACTGCCCGTTGGCCGCGGTCAGCGACGGCCGCGGCGACCGCTCGGCCACGCGCACCGGCAGCGTGGTGACCCACAGCCACGGCCCGAGCGGCTGCACCAGCCGCTCGGCCGGTGTGCCGGTCAGCGGCCGCGGCCACGGGGACACCAGGTCCAGCCGGTGCGCCTCGAGCACGGCGACCGCGCCGGCGACCGCGTCGGGGAACAGCCGCACGTCGGCGTCGACGAAGACCAGCACGCCGTCGTCGGCCCCGCCGGCCGCACCCCGCGCGCAGGCGTGCGGCTTGCCGAGCCAGCCCGGCGGCGGGTCGCCGGCGGCCACGAGCCGCACCCGGGGATCGTCCACCGCCCGCACCGCCGCGGCCGTGCCGTCGGTCGAGCCGTCGTCGACCACCACCACGCTCAGGTCGGGCACCCCCTGCTGGGCCAGGACCGCGGTCAGGCAGCCGCTGACCTGCGCCTCCTCGTTGCGCACCGGGACGACCACGGTGACCGGACGGCGCACCGGCGGCGGCCGGTCCGGCGGTCGCCGCAGCAGGGCCGCGTTGACCGCCGCGTGCACCGCCCCGGCGACCGCCGTCGCGGCGAGGCCGCGCACCAGGCCGGCGCCGCCGGCACCGCTGGGGGACCGTCCGCGCCCGGTCACCGCGCCCGCCGTGCCTGGACCACCAGCGCCACCACCACCGGGACGGCGAGGACGACCCCCCAGGCCGCGGACCCGGGCAGATCCAGCCAGCCGGCGTGGGCGAGCGCGCCACCGAGGGTCATCCACGCCAGCGCGAGCAGCGGAGCGCCGTCGCCGGCGCGCGCCGGACCGGCGGCGGTGCGCTCCACGAGGAGGTCCAGGAGCGTCATGAGCACCACCCCGGCCAGCAGCCAGCCGGCCAGGTTGGTCAGCGGCACGGTGTCGATGCCGGGCAGCGACGGCCGCGGGTGCGCCCACGTCCAGAACCCGGCCTGCACCATCTGCGGGTCCAGCACGACGTCCCAGGCGGCGAAGACGGCGGCGGCGACGCCGACCCGGGCCGGCCGCCGCCGCCCCGCGCGCACGTCCCGGGTCAGCCGGGCGGCCAGCAGCCAGCTGGGCCAGGCCATCATCAGCCAGGCGAGCGGCACGAGGAACGGCACGCCCAGCAGCGTCGGGCCGAGGTCGTCGCTGTAGGTGTAGGAGCCGTACGGGACGCCGGTCGCCAGGCCGACCGCCTCGAACACCACCGCCGTGGCGGCCGTGGTCACCAGCACGCCGGCGCCGGTGCGCGCGCCCCGGCTGACCGCGGCGTGTCCGACCGACAGCGCCGACCCGAGCAGCACGATCGCCCAGCTCACCGCGGTGCGGGCGGTGCCGTCGGTGAGCGGGTAGCCGATCGCGGTGACGACGAGCAGCACCGCCGGCACCCAGGGCAGCAGCGCGGCACGGCTGCCCGTGCGGAGCGCCGGCCCGCCGGTCACGCGCGGGCCCCGAGCCGGCGGGCGACCCGACCGGCCGCGGCGCGGGCACGGGCGGGCAGGCCCCGGTCGGTCAGCACGACGCGGGCGGCGGTCCGGCCGGAGTTGCCCGACACCCCGCCGCCGGGGTGGGTGGAGGCGCCGGCGAGGTAGAGCCCCGGCAGCCCGGGCACCCGGTACCCGGACAGCGCCGGGGTGGGCCGCAGGACGAACATGCTGGCCAGCCCCATCTCCACGTGCATGACGTTGCCACGCGGCAGGGACAGTTCCCGTTCCAGCGACAGTGGCGTCTGGACGTACAGCCGCTGTACCGAGTCGGCGAGGCCGGGGGCGAACCGGTCGACGGCCCCGATCAGCCGGGCGGCCTCCGCCTCCGCGAGGGCGTCCCAGTCGGTGCCGTCGGCCAGCGCGTACGGGTACCACTGCCCCCAGACGGTGACCACGTGCTGCCCCGGCGGGGCGAGGGTGTCGTCGCTCGCGGAGAAGCACATCGCCAGGGGCACCGGCTCGCGCGGCAGCCGGCCGGCCAGCCAGTCGCCGTGCGCCGCGGCGAGCTGGGCGCGGTCGGTGCACAGCAGCTGCAGGCCGCCCAGCGCCTGCTCGGCCGGGACGCCGGGATAGGCCGGCGGGGCGTCGGTCAGCGCCCGGACGACGAGGCCGAAGCCGTTGCCCAGCGGCGGGGCGGCCCGCGCGAGGGCGGGTGGGGCGTGCGCGCCGGCCAGGTCGCGGGTGGCCAGCACGTGGCAGGCGGCGACCACGACCGGGGCGGCCACCCGCCGTCCCGACGTCGTCCGCACCCCGGTGACCCGGCCGCCCTCGACCAGCAGCGCGGCGGCGCCGTCGCCGAGCACCACCCGCCCGCCGTCGGCCTCCAGCCGGCGGCGCAGCGCCTGCGTGAGCCCGCCGGAGCCGCCGACCGGGTGACCGGGTGGGACGTCGTGCAGCAGGGTCGCCCAGGCGACCATCGCGGCCGTGCCGGGCTCGGACATCGGTGGGCCCGACTGCGCGCCGAACCAGGCCAGCGCCGCCTTGAGCCGCTCGCTGGTGAACCAGCGGTCGAGCAGGGCGTCGCCGGACCCGAGGAAGTCGACGGCGAGATCGCCGCCGGGGGTGCGCGGCCGGCCCCCGGCCGGGGCGCCCAGCGGCCAGAACGAGCGGAGCAGGCCGGCCGCGTCGGGGCGCCGGCCGAAGGAGGCGGCCACCGCCCGGCTGCGCGGCGCCCACACGTCGACGAAGCGGCGGTAGGCGGCGGCGTCGGCCGGTCCGCAGGCCGCCTCGATCGACGCGCAGGTGGCGTCGAGGTCGACGGAGAAGACCAGCGGCCGCCCGTCCGGACCGGGGTCGCCCGGCGCGGGGGCGGGAGCGAAGCCCCACGGGTCGCAGTCGACGTAGCGCAGGCCGTGCGCGGCGAGCTCCAGCTCCTCGGGGATGCCGCTCTGCCGGATGATGACGTGCGCGCTGGAGCCGCGGTCGACGCGCACGCCGGGCCACCGCTCGACGGTGGACACCGCCCCGCCGAGCACCTCGTCGCGCTCGACCACCTCCACGCGCAGTCCCGCCCGCGCCAGGTAGCAGGCCGCGACCAGCCCGTTGTGCCCGGCGCCGACGACGACGGCGTCGACGGAGGTGTCGGCGCCGGTCACGCGCGGTCGGAGCGCGGGGGCGGCGGCCGCAGCGGGAGGCGGGCGCCGAGGATCGCGAACGGCCGGGAGTCGCCGGGGAAGTGGTAGTTGCGGGCGAGGTCGACGAAGCCGTCGGCGTGGTACAGCCGGAAGGCCTTGGTGTCGTTGTCCGGGGTGGACAGCAGGGCCGCCGGGTGGGACAGGCCCTCGAGCAGGGCGTGCAGCAGCTGCCGGCCCAGCCCGCGGCTCTGGTGGTCGGGGTGCACGTGCAGCTCGCACACCTCGAAGCCGCCGGGCAGCCAGCGCTTCGCCGTCCGCCGGTCCAGGGCGGCGCGCACCTGGTCGTGCCACCACTGGCCGGGCGCGACGAGGTAGCCGTAGCCGAAGCCGACCAGGGTCTCGCCCTCGGGGGACTCGACGAACGCGCCCACGGCGCGGAACCCGGAGCGCTCGGTGTGCTGGATGGCGTAGCCGTACCGGCCGGCGACGACCGACGGCGCGTAGCCCATGGCCGCGCCGTAGATGGCGAGCGCCTCGTGCATGTGGTCACGCAGCCACCGGGTGGGCAGCTCGGTGACGCGGGCAGCCGGCGTCGTGCCGGTCACGGAGCCGCCTCGGCGAGCGTGGTCGGGCCGGTGCCCACCTCGGCCGCGGTGCCGTCGGTCAGGCGCAGCAGCTCGTCGTAGGTGGTCGGGAAGACCGCGTTCGGGTGCCCGGCGGCGGCCCACACCTGCTCGTACCTGGCCAGCTCCACGTCGACGAGCGTGCCGATCGGCTCGGGGTGCCCGATCGGCGCGACGCCGCCGATCGGCTGGCCGGTGTGCCGGCGGACGAAGTCGGGGGAGGCGGGGGCCAGACCCGGGACGCCGAGCAGCGCGGCGACCTTCCCGACGTCGACCCGGTGGGCGCCGCTGGTGAGCACCAGCAGGGGCGCGCCGCCGACGTCGAACACCAGGCTGTTGGCGATCGCCCCGACCGGGACCCCGAGCCCGGCGGCGGCCGCCGCGGCGGTGCGGGCACCCTCGGGGAGCTCGCGCACGTCCCCGGCCGCGCCGGCCTGGGCCAGGAGGTGGGCGATGGCCGCCACCCGCGGGTGCTCGGGTCGGCTCATGGGTCGAATCCTGCCATCGCCCCCCGGCCTCCGCTGGGGTCCCCGACGCGCCCGCCGCCACACCCTGCGCGCCCCGCTTGACGTCGTCAGCAGGGTCGGGTCTACTCGACGTGTTCGAACACGCGTTCGAACACACGTGCCGGCCTCCCACCGCACCCGGGTCCTTCCCCACCCGGTGCGGTGGGCCGGGGCCGGCCGGGCGGCGCGGAGCGGTGGGGAGTCTGTCATGAGCCGGGTGCTGGGTGGGGTCGGCGGTCGGGTCGGTGAGGAGGTCCAGGTCGAGCGCGGGGCGCTCGGTCCGGCACAGTTCTGGCGCGGGCAGTCGCGGTACGTCGTGGGCGAGCTGCTCGACTCGTGGGTGGAGACCGCGCCGTGGTGGCAGCGGGAACCCGAGGCCGCCGGGGGCGCCTCGGCCGAGCTGGTCGCCACCCGCGAGGTGTGGCGGGTCGAGGCGGTGCGGGCCGGCCGGTCACGGATGAGCTTCGCCGGTGTCTTCGACCTCAGCTGGGAGTCCACGGTCAACCGCTGGTCGCTCGTGCGGGTGCACGACTGATGGGCGCCGTCCGCGTCATGGCCGACCAGCTGCCCCTGCCCCCGCCGCTGCCCCCGGCGGCCACCCAGCTGCTCGACCAGGCCTCCCGGGCGCTGGCCGAGGCGGCGGCGAGCACCGATGCGCGGCAGCGCTACGCCACCGCCCACCTGGGCGCGCTGCGGGCTGCCGCGGCGGTGCTGGCCGCCCGCACCCGCCCGGAGTCCGGTCGCCGGCGGCCGCGCAGCGCCTGGGTGCTGCTCGGCCAGGTGGCGCCGGAACTGGAGGAGTGGGCCACCTTCTTCGCCGCCGGTGCCGCCAAGCGGGCCGCCGCGGAGGCCGGGCTCTCCCGGGCGGTCACCGAGCGGGAGGCCGACGACCTGGTCCGCGACGTCGGCGCCTTCCTCTCCGTGGTCGAGACCATCCTGGGCAGCACCCCGGCGTCCGAGTCCCCCCGGCGGGCGCGGCCGCGGGTGGTCGGCGGCTCCGAGCACCGGAACGGGAAGTGAGCGAGCTCGCGAGCTCACCAAGGGACACAGCACTGCCAGGAACGCGGCCGACGAGCGCCAGCGAGTCGGACTCGTGACTGTCGACCCCTTCGTCCACCTCCACGTCGCCTCGGGCTACTCCATGCAGTACGGGGCCAACCACCCGGCCGATCTGGTCACCCGGGCGGCCGAGCACGGCATGCGGGCGCTGGCGCTGACCGACCGCGACGGGCTCTACGGCGCGGTGAAGTTCGCCCTCGCCTGCCGGGCGGCTGACCTGCGCCCGATCTTCGGGGTGGAACTGGCGGTGGTCCCCACGGTGGACAGCACGGTGCCGCCGGCCCTCGCCCCGGTCCTCGGTGGTGGGCACTCGGCGGAGCTGAGCCGGGCCCGGCGGCCGGACGCGCCGGCCGGGCGGGCCGGGTCCGGCCGCCGGGTGCCGGCCCGCGGCG
>NZ_JALPKP010000027.1:0-77246 GCF_051383635.1 Geodermatophilus sp. CPCC 205506
GGCTCACAGACCGCCATGGCTCCGACCCGACTTCGGGCGGCCGCGCCGCCGCACCCGTGGCCGGCACCGGCAGCCCGAGCTCGGGCACCACCCCGCCGGCGCAGAACCCGAGCGAGTCCCCGGCGCCGCCCCCGGTCCCGACCCCGACCGAGCCGCCGGCCGGTCCCCCGCCCGCCACCGGCACCCCGGCCACGGAGACCCCCGCCCAGGACCCGCCGCCCACCGCGACCCCGCCCAGCAACCCGCCGGTCCAGCAGCCCCCGGTCGAGACGCCCCCGGTCTCGCCCACCCCCGAGCCGACGCCGCCGCCCGCCGAGGTGCCCGTGTCGGAGGCGGCATGAGCGCCGGCCTCGCCCCCGCGGGCCCGCTCCTGGCCGGCTGCGGACCGGAGACCGTCTCCGAGCTCGCCACCGGGTCCGCGGCCGCGGTGACCGTGCAGGGCCCCGGTGGCACGGGGAAGACGCTGCTGCTGGGTGAGCTGGCCGCGGCCTACGAGCGGGCGGGCGTTCCCGTCCTCGACCCGGCCGGCACCTGCGCACCGCCGTCCGGCCCGTTCGTCGTCGTCGTCGACGACGCCCACCGGCTGGCCGAGGGGCCGGCGGCGCGGGTCCGCGAGCTGATGGGCGCGCCCGAGGCGCGGGTCGTGCTCGCGTTCCGCCCCTGGCCCCGACCGGCGCCGCTGGCCGGCCTCCTGCGCGGGCTCGGGGCCGACCGGCGCGCGGTGGTGCTCGGTCACGCCGACCGGGCCCTGGTCCGCGGCTGGACCCGGGAGCACCTGGGGGACGCCGTCCCCCCGGCGTTCGCCGACGCCGTGTCGACCGAGACCGGCGGGCTGCCCGCGCTGGTGCACGCGCTGCTCCGCGCGCTGGCCCGGCGGGGCGGCCCGGCCCGGCCGGCGCCGGGTCAGCCGGTGCGGCTGGTGGTCCCCGGGGAGGTCACCGACCGGGTGCGCGCCTCCCTCGCCGCGGTGGACGACGAGACGCGCGCGCTGCTGCACGCCGTCGCCGCCGGCGCCCCGCTGGACGACGAGGTGCTCGGCGGCCTGCTCGGGGTCGACGAGCTGCACGCGGCCGACCTCATCGGCGCGGGGCGGTCCACCGGCGTGCTGCTGCCCGACGGCTCCCTCGTGCCGATGGTGGCGCACGTGCTGCTGGGCACCACCCCGCCCGACGTCACCCGCCGCACCCGCCGGCAGCTGCTGGGCCTGCTCGTGGAGCGCGGCGAGGAGCCGGTGGACCTGGCACGCCGGCTGGCCGCGGAGGGGATCCGCGACCGGCGCGCCGCGGAGCTGCTGGAGCGGCACGGCGAGGCCGCGCTCTCGGTCGACCCGCGGCGGGCGGCCCAGCTGTTCGGCGAGGCGGTGTCGAGCGGCGCGCCTCCGGCCGGGCTGGCCGCGCGCCGGGCGCAGGCCGTCGCGCTGGCCGGCGACCTGGACGGCGCGCTGCACTGGGCCGACGCCGTCCTCACCGACGACACCGCCCCCGACCGCGCCCGCGCCGCCGGCGTGGCCGCGGCCGTGCTGGCCCAGCGCGGGCTGCTCACGCAGGCGGCGCAGCTGTGCCGGATGGCGGGGCCGGAGCGGGCGGGGGCCGCGGCGCTGGCGCTGCTGGCCACCGGGGCGCCGGAGGAGGCCGGCGTGGTCCTCGCCTCGGGAGACGCGGCCGGCGGCGTCCCGACCGTGCTCTCGGTCAGCGAGCAGCTGGCCGCGCGCGGCGTCACCCAGTCCCTGCAGACCGGTGCCGACGCCGCCGACGACATCGCCGCGGCGCTGTCCACGCTCACCCGGGCCGCCGCGCTGCTGGAGCCGGTCGGCCGGACCGCGCTGCTGGTGGACTCCCCGGCGGCACTGGCCGCCCTCGTCGCGCTGCACTGCGGCGAGCTGCGGGTGGCCGAGTCGGTGCTGCAGCGGGCGGTGGACGCCGACCTCGGCGGCCCGCCCTGCCGGCCGCGGCACCGGCTGCTGCTGGCCTGGATCGCGATGCTGGCCGGGCGGATGTCGCGGGCGCGCGAGCTCATGGCGGCGGCGCAGGACTCGGCGCGCCCGGGCACGGCGCAGGAGGGGGACGGGGCGCTCGAGCCGCGGGACGAGGTGTTCCTGCAGGCGCTGGAGGTGGGCCTGGCCCGCCGCAGCAGCGACGTCCCGGCGCTCGTGCGGGCGTGGGTGCGGGCCCGAGAGGCGGTGGTCCGCTACCCGGTGGACCTGTTCACGCTGCTGCCACTGGGCGAGCTGGTGGTCGCCGCGGCACGGCTGGAGGACGGCGACCGGATGCGGCCGCACCTGGCCGAGGCGCAGGCCCTGCTGACGCGGCTGGGCGAGCCGCAGCTGTGGGCGACGTCGCTGCACTGGAGCGGCGCGCAGGCGGCGATCATCGCCGACGACCCCGCGGCACTGCGCCCGCACGCGGCGGCGCTGGTGGCGGCGGCGCGGACCAGTCCGTACGCGGCCACGCTGGCCCGGGCGGGGCGGTCGTGGACGCGGGTGCTGGCAGGTGACATCGACGCGGCCGCCGTGGTGACCGCGGCCGAGCAGCTGACCGCCGTCGGGCTGGGGTGGGACGGCTCCCGGCTGGCCGGGCAGGCCGCGGCGCGGACCACCGACCAGAAGGCGCGCGCCGTTCTGCTGGGCTGCGCGCGGTCACTCGCCGACAGCGCCGGCTGCGAGGCGGCCGCGGTGCCGGCTCCGGCCCCGCGTCCGGCCGAGGACGCCGGGCCCGTGCCCGCGGTCGCCACCGGCGTGCTCAGCGACCGGGAGCGGGAGGTGGCGCGGCTGGTGGTCGAGGGGCAGACCTACCGGGAGATCGGCGGCCGGCTCTACATCTCGGCGAAGACCGTCGAGCACCACGTCTCACGGATGCGGCAGCGCCTGGGCGCGAGCACCCGGTCGGACCTCCTGGCCCGCCTCCGCGCGGAGCTCGCCGACGGCGCCTGAGACCCGAGCTCCGGCGGTTTCCGCGGAAACCGCCGGTGACGGGGCGTTCCTCAGCGGGTGAGGACGACGCAGGCGGGGCAGACGTCGCGGGCCGGCGTCGGCCAGGGCTGGTCGGCGTCCACCCGGGCCAGGGATCCGCAGAGGGTCAGCTCGCAGGCGCCGTCGAGCTCGGCGGTGGGCCGGTGCAGCTCGACCGCGTGCCACAGGGCGGCGGTGGGTCCGTGGGCGCGGCTGCGGGCGGCGACGACGGTGGGGGCGAGGGTCGGGGTGCGCATGCCCAGGAGGTCGGCACCCGGGCGCCCGCGGGCAACGGCGCGGACGGGGCGTCTCCCCCGGAGGGGTGAGGCCGGCCACCCGACCGGGCTCAGCGCGCCTCGGGAAGTCACGGCAGGATGCGGACATGGAGCTGACGAAGCACGGTCACGCCTGCGTCGTCCTCAGCGAGGACGGCCGCCGGGTGGTCATCGACCCCGGGGCCTTCACCGATCCGGCGGCCCTCGACGGAGCCAGCGCCGTCCTGGTCACGCACGAGCACGTCGACCACTTCGCCCCCGACGCCCTGCGTGCGGCGATGGACGCCGATCCGGCGCTGGAGGTCTGGACCAACGGGTCCGTGGCGGGTCAGCTGGAGGGGCTGGGGAACCGGGTGCACGTCGTCGGGGACGGCGACGCGGTCACGGTGGCCGGCTTCGAGGTGACCGTGCACGGAGAGCTGCACGCGGTCATCCACCCCGACATCCCGCGGATCCCCAACGTCGGGTTCCTGGTCGGCGGGCACGTGTTCCACCCGGGCGACGCGCTCACCGTGCCGGACGAGCCGGTCGCCACCCTGTTGCTGCCGGTGCACGCGCCCTGGTCGAAGGTGTCGGAGGTCATCGACTACGTGCGGGCGGTGGACGCCGACCAGGCCTTCGCGGTGCACGACGGGCTGCTCAACGACACCGGACTGGGCGTCGTCGGCGGGATGCTGGGCGAGCGGGGGCCGGGGACGCCGACCCCGTACAGCCGGCTGGCCCCGGGGGACTCGGTCGAGCTCTGAGTCCCCCGGGCACCCGGGTCAGCGGACGGCGCGGTGGCTGCGCCCCGACATCCCTGCGTAGAGGCCGACCAGGATGACGGCGGCCACCACGGCGAGGATGAAGCCGAGGATGTTCAGCTCGAAGATGTCACCGGTGCCGAGCAGGCTGGCGATGAAGCCGCCGATCAGCGCGCCGATGACGCCGAGCACCATCGTGGCGAGGATGCTCATCTGCTGCTTGCCCGGCTTGATGAGGCGGGCGAGCGCCCCGATGATCAGGCCGACCACGATGAGTCCCAGGATGTCCCAGACCATGGCGTTCTCCCTTGCACTGGCGGGTGCGCCCCTACGACGCCCCCGATCGACGAGGGATTACCCCAAGATCACCGGCCAACACCTGCAGGTCACCGGTTCGGGTGAGGGTCAGCCCTCGGGGAGATGCTCGACGTGCTGTGAGAGCTTGTCCAGCTCCCCGTCCACGGTGCGCTGCACCATCTGCAGCACGCTGCGGCGCAGGAGCCGCTGGACCAGCCGGCCGCCGGTGCGCGCCTCGTGCGTGACGGCGATCGTCACCCGGGTGGCACCCGCCCCGGCGTCGTCGAGCTCGATGCGCGTCGTCCACGTCTCCGGGGTGAGCTCGAGCCGGGTGGTGACCCGGCGGCGCGGCTCCCACTCGACGATCTCCCCCTGCGGCGCACCGGCCTTCGGTTCCTCGCCGTCGGCCAGCCGGCCGGGCACGCAGACGAAGCGGGTGCCCCGTCCGAGCGCGCCGGCGCCGTCGACGACGTAGGAGACGTCGCAGACCGCGCAGTAGGGGGCGAGGACGGCCAGCGCCTTCCACACCCGGCCCCGGTCGTAGGGCACCTCGCGGGTGCCGCTGGCGGTGACCGGCTGCGGCATCGGACCTCCGGGGACGTGGATCGGGGCGAGGGGTGCGGTCCCGGTCGCCGGTCCGACGTTAGTCGGCGGAGGGCCGCGGCCCGCCGGAGGCGAGGTCGGTGAGGACGGCCCGGGCCGCGGCCCAGCGCTCGGCGCCCACCAGGCCGGCCCACTCCTGCTCGACGCCGGCCAGCCGGGCCCGCACCGCGGCGTTCGCCTCCCGGCCGAGCGGGCTGAGCCGGACCAGGCGCGCGCGGCGGTCCGACGGGTCGGGCACGACCTCGACGTAGCCGCCGGCCTCCAGCGGCGCCAGCGCCTGGGCCAGCGCCTGCTTGGTGAGCCCGCTGTCCTCGGTGAGCCGGCTGACCCGCTCACCGTCGGCCGGGAGCAGCGCGAGCAGCCGGTAGTGCCGCGACCGCAGGCCGGGGAAGCGGGCGTCGCTGAGCGCGTACAGCTCGTCGCGCACCCGCTTCATGGCCAGCTCGAACAGCGACATGATGATCGGTTCGGGGCGCCCGTTGACAGCAGTGGACAAGCTGCTTCACCATCTCCGCATCAGACAAGGTGCTTGACCATCTTCGCACGAGGTCCGCCATGACGTCCCTCCCCGCCGTGTACCGCTGGTCCCTCCTCCTGCCGCGTCCGCGGCACCCCCACCGTCCGGCCGCACCCCGCCCGGTCCGGTGACCGGCCTGCCCGGTGGCCTGGCCACCGACGCCCTGCGCGACGACCTCCGCCGGTGGACCGGCCGCCCGGCCCTGACCGTCGACGCGGTGGACTGCGCGCCGCTCCCCCACCGCATCTCCGCGCCCACCACCCGCGCGCTCACCCGTGTCCGGGTCACCGCCAACGACGGCACCGGGACGCAGGAGCTGCGGCTGGTCGCCAAGGAGCTCCAGGCCGCCCGCCACGGGCTCCCGCCGGAGATGCCGGACGACGTCCGCGCCCACCTCGACGCGGTCATCCCGTGGCGACTGGAGGCCGACGTCCTCACCTCCGGCGTCGACGCGCTGATGCCGCCGGGACTGCGGACGCCGGACGTGGTCGCGCTGCACGAGCAGGACGGCGACCGGATCACCCTGTGGATGGCCGACGCGGACCCGCTCGGCACCCCGTGGACGCCCGCCGACACCGTCCGGGCCGCGGCCGGGCTGGGCCGGCTGGCCGCGCGGCGGATCGGCACCACCACCGCGCCGATCCCGGGCGGGGACTTCCTCACCGGCTACCGCGACGAGCAGCTGGGCGCCTGGGCGGTCCCCTGGCTGCTGGACGACGCCACCTGGGCGCACCCGCTGTTCCGGCTGCCCGAGGTCGCGGTCCTGCGGGAGGAGGTGTGCGGCCTGGCGCGCCGAGTGGCCGACATCCACGCCCGGCTGGCGCCGCTGCCCCTGCTGCCCGCCCACGGCGACCCCACGCCGATGAACCTGCTGCGCCCGCGGTCCCGGCCCGGCGAGTTCGTGCTCATCGACTGGGGGATGACCGGCCCGGCGCCGGCCGGCTTCGACCTGCTGCCGCTGCTGTTCGGCCGCGCCGAGTCGGGGATCGGGCCGGCCGACGAGGTGCCCGCGCTGCTCGAGGCGGCCGTCCCCGCCTACGCCGAGGGCCTGGCCGCCGAGGGCGTGGAGCTGCCGGTGGGCGAGCTGGCGGCCGGCGTCCTGACCGCGGCGCTGCTGCGCTACCCGTGCACCACCATGCCGCTGTCGCTGATGACGGAGCCGGTCACCGACGGGGCCGTGGCCCGGGCGCGGGAGCGCGCCGCGTTCGTCCGGATGGTCCTGGACCTCGAGCACACGGCCTGACGCGGGCGCCGACGGCTCTCAGCGGCCGCCGACGGAGACCTCGAACTCGACCTGGCTGACGTCGGGACGCAAGCGGGAGAAGCTGTGCACCTGCGGCCGGCCGTCGCTGTCGCGCACCGTCGTCCGGACGACGAGCAGCGGCGAGCCGGCGATCACCCCGAGGACGTCGGCCTCGTCGGGCGCCGCGGTGCCGACGTCGACCACGATCCGGGCGTGCGCCAGGTCGGCGTCGTACTCCCGCCGCAGGAAGTCGTAGAGCGACCCCTGGCTGAAGTCCTCCTCCGCGGCGCGCGGATAGGCCGTCGCGGCCAGGAAGCTGTGCGCGACGTGGTTGGGCGTGCCGTCCACGCTGCGCAGCCGGACCAGCTCGACGACGTCGGCCGCCGGCTCCAGCCCGAGCTCGGCGGCGACGGGGACCTGCACGGGGACGATCCGCTGGGTGAGCACCGTGGTGCCGACCTGGGCGCCCTGCTCCGTCATGACCGAGTTGAACCCCGCGATGCGGTGCACGAAGCTCTCGCGGTACTCGTGCCGGATGGCCGGACGGGTCACGTAGGTGCCGCGCCCCTGCTCGCGCACCAGGTGGCCGTCGGCCACCAGCCCGTCGACGGCGCGGCGCAGGGTGATCCGGCTGACCCCGTACTCGGCGCACAGCACCGGCTCGGGCGGCAACAGGGTGTGCTCCGGGAGCGCGGACACCCGGCGGCGCAGGTGCTCCCGGACCGACAGGTACTTCGGCCCCGACACGGCGCTCGTCACGGCTCCGAAGGTACTGGAGAGCTAGACGTCTGGTCATCTGAGACGTCTGCCTCACCCGTCCGGGCGGGTCGGTCGCGGTGGCCTCCTCCGTTCCGGAACAGTTGAGAGCGAAAGCACACCTGGATGACCTGCACGGACGCCCCGCGCACCGGAGGATGGGAACCTGTGACGTCGCCGCCCCCGGACCACCGCGCCCGCAAACGCGCGGAGACGCACCGGCGCATCTACCGCGCCGCGATGGACCTGTTCCACGAGCACGGCTACGACGCCGTCACCGTCGGCCAGATCGTGGCCGCCTCGCAGGTCTCGGTGCCGACCTTCTACGACCACTTCCCCAGCAAGGAACACGTCGTCCTGCCGATGCCGGACCCCCGCGACATCGAGAAGATCCTGCTCGCCCAGGGTGAGGGCCTGACGATCGCCGAGCGGATGCGCAGCGGGATCATCAACTGGCTGTCGACCTTCCAGGGCACCGCCCGCGACGAGCTGCTCGAGCGCTGGCGGATCGTCGTCGACACGCCCGGGCTGCGCACGCGAGCCGCCACGTTCGAGCGGGCCACCGCCGAGATCGTCCTGGGCCTCGTCACGCACGACGACCGCCCCGGCGTCGTCCCCGACATCGTGGTCACGGCCAGCCTGTCGGCCTACACCCAGATCCTCGTGCGGTGGGCCGAGGCCGACGGCCGCCGGCCGCTGGAGGAGGTCGCCGAGGAGGTCCTGGCCGCCCTGCACGAGCTCTGAGCAGCTCACGGCGCGCGCAGCTCGATGACGGCGACCTCGGGCCGGGCGCCGATCCGCATCGGCGGGCCCCAGAACCCGGCCCCGGTGCTCACGTAGAGCTGGGTGTCGCCGAACCGGGACAACCCCTCCACGGCCGGCTGGTCGAGCCGGATCGCGTAGTCGAAGGGCCACAGCTGCCCGCCGTGCGTGTGACCGGAGACCTGCAGCTGCACGCCGGCGGCGCTGGCCTGGTCCACCATCCAGGGCTGGTGCGCCAGGAGCACCACGGGGACGGCGTCGTCCCGCCCGTCCAGCGCGGCGTCGAGGTCGGCCCCGTGGCCGGGCAGGCCGGAGCGCGCCGCCGTCCGGTCGTCGATGCCGGCCAGGTCGAACGAGGCGCCGCCGCGGACGATCGGCACCCGCTCGTTGCGCAGCACCTGGATCCCCAGCGTCGGCAGGTGCCGCAGCCAGGCGGTCGTGTCGACGAAGTACTCGTGGTTGCCGGTGACGAAGAAGACGCCCTGCTCGCTGACCAGGTCGGCCAGCGGGGCCGCCTCCTCGCGCAGGGCGGCCACCTCGCCGTCGACCAGGTCCCCCACGATCGCCACGACGTCCGGGCGCTGGGCGTTCACGGCCTCCACCAGACGCTCGAAGCGGCGGCCGCCGTGCATCGAGGACAGGTGGCCGTCGGTGAAGGTGACGATCCGCAGTCCGTCGAGCGCCGGGGCCAGGCCGGGCAGGGTGACCGGCACCCGGCGGACCACGGGGCCCGAGTTGGCCAGGTACGCCCCGGTGCCGGCGGTCCCGAGCGCGACGACGCCCGCGGTGAGCGCCAGCCCTCGGGCCACGAAGATCCGGCGGGACGGGTCGGGGACCGCGCGGTCCTCCCGGGCGGCTGCCGACCCCGCGTCGGGCGCCGCCGCGTCGTCCAGGCGGGCCGTCCTCGGGCGCCCGAACCGCGCCGCCCACCGGACCGGCTCGAGCACCAGCAGGGCGAGGAAGGCGTAGAAGGCCACCCCCAGCCAGGTGAAGCCGACCCAGCCCACCACCGTGGTGACGGGGGAGTCCTCGCGCCGGAGCACGACCGCCGCGGCCGGCAGGAGGGTGAGGACGACGGTGAGCAGGGTCAGCCACCGGCGCGCCCGTCCGGGGCGGGTGGTGCTGCGGACCAGCCGCCACCACAGGTAGCCGTGCAGGATGAGCATGGCCAGCAGGACGACGGTGGCGAAGCCCAGCAGGCCGATGAGGGACACCCGGTCAGGCCCGGACGGCCGCTCGGACCGCGCGCGCCACGGACGGTTCCAGCGCCCAGAACGCCGCCTCGGCCCGCTCGGCGCGGGCCTCCTCCAGCCCGTGCAGCCGGCCGTAGGTCCAGGCGTTCTCCCCGGCGGCGAACGCGGCGCCCCCCACGCGGACGGCGTACCCGCGGGTGACGACGGTGTCCTGGGCGTCCCCCAGCGCGTCCTGCACCGACTTCATGCAGTCGACCAGCTCCTCGGCCGGGCCGCCCAGCACGTCGGCGGCCACCTCGGCGGTGTAGCGCACCCGCTTGCCGGCCTTGCGCACCTCGTGCAGCGCGGTGTGCCGCTCCTCCCCCTCGCGCTCCTGCGCCGCCGCGATCCCCCGCCGCAGTCGCTTGCCACTGCGGCGGATCGCGTCGGCCAGCACCGGGGCGGCCCGCTCTCCCGCGAGGTCGGTCAGCGGCGGGTCGGCCAGCAGCGCGTCGAGCCCGTCGAGCAGCCGCAGGTAGCGCTGGTCGGTGAGCGCGCGGAGCACCCTCCGCGCGCCGTCGGCGGAGTCCTTCAGCGCGGTCTGCTGCAGCCGGGCGGCGACCGGGCCGAGCACCATTTCGACCGGCTGGGCGGCGACCACCTCGCGCAGGTGCGCCAGCGCCACCTCGCTGTCCCGCGCTGCGGACAGCTCGGCACCCACCCACCGCAGCTCCTCCCGCAGCGGGTCGGTCGCCTCGCGGGCCAGGACCGGGCGGAACGCGGCGAAGATGCTGCGCAGCCGGCGGCAGGCGACCCGCAGGTCGTGCACCCCCTCGGGCTGCTCGGTGCGGACGGCGACGTCGGCCTCCCGCAGCGCGGCGAGCCGGCCGGCCACGGCCGCGAGGACGACGTCCCCCGCCGCCCGCGTCTTCTCGCCGTTGGTCTCCGGCGGCTGCTCCTGCTGCCCGCGCCGGCCCTCCAGCACCCGCCCGACCTTCGACGGGGAGTCCGACACCCGGGCGCCGGCCGCCACGAGCCGCTCGGTGACCGCGTCGAGCAGCGTCTCGTCGCCGTGGACCAGCTCCACCTCGACCTCCCGCCAGCTAGTCACCGTCGCCGGCTCGCCGGGGGCGGCCGGCAGCGCCGTCCCGAGGACGGTGTCGTCGGCGACCTCGGCCAGCACCGCGCCGCCGTCCGCCATCAGCCGGCGCACCAGGCGGCGGGTGCGGAGGGTGGCCACCGGCTCGGGGCTCGCCGTGCCCAGCAGGCCCAGGACGGGGGCCAGGACCACCTCCGGGACGGTGCCGGAGGCCCGGCCGGGCGGGTGGTGCAGCTCGCGGCGGGAACCCGCGGCGGCGGGCAGCTTGACGTGCCAGCCGGCGTCCTCGCCCCCGGTGCGGCGGCGCAGGGTCACCCGGGACCGCAGCAGCCGGAGGTCGGGGGTGTCGAAGTAGGTGGCCTCGAGCGTGTGCTCCTCCGGCTCCCCCACCGCGGCGACGCCGTCCACACCCCCGAGGTCGGGCAGGACGAAGGAGTCGTCGGCCTCGAGCTTCCGCTCGACCTCCAGGTGCTCCGTGGTCACGACCGGTCACGGTATGCCAGGTCGACGCTGGTCAGCACGCCGTCGACGCTGCCCGATGTTCGCCGGGCGCCCGAGCTGGGCACGCTGCCCGGAGGAGCCCGTGCGGGCCCCACGAGGGGAGCCGACCCATGTTGAGCGAGCGTGAGCTGTCCGCGGCCATCGGCAGCGCGGCCTACGGGCCCGACGGCGAGAAGATCGGCACGGTCGAGCACTTCTTCACCGACGACCTCACCGGCGCGCCCACCTGGGTCGCGGTCTCCACAGGTCTGTTCGGCACCCGGCACTCCGTCGTCCCCGCCGGGGAGGCGACGTTCAGCGACGGGGTGGTGCAGCTGCCGGTGACCAAGGACGCCGTCAAGAGCGCGCCGTCGGTCTCCGACGAGCACCTCGACCCGGACGCCGAGCAGCTGCTGCGCCGCCACTACGGGCTCGGCGGGCAGACCGGCACCGACGGAGCCGGGAGCGGGGGTGCCGACGCCGGCGTGGCGTCGAGCGAGCCCGGCCCGGCGTCGAGCGAGCCCGGCACGGGCTCGAGCGGGCCCGCTCGTGCCGGCGTCGCCCCGGCCGGAGCCGCTCCGGCCGGCGCCGCCGACGCGACCACCGCGACCGTGCCCCCGGGCGGGCGCGCCGGGGACACCGTGAGCGTCGACGAGGCCGCCCTCGCCACCGGCGCCGCACCCACCGCCGCGGCACCGGCGACCGACGGGGCGATGACCCGCAGCGAGGAGCAGCTCCGCGTGGGCACCGAGCGGGTCGCCACCGCCCGCGCCCGGCTGGTGAAGTACGTGGTGACCGAGGAGGTCACGATCACCGTGCCGATCCGGCGGGAGGAGATCCGGGTCGAGGAGGTGCCCGTCGACGCCCCGCACACGGCCGGCGAGTCGCTGGTCGACACCCCGGCGGCGGGCGGCGCCGCGCCTGTGCCGGGCGGTGACACCGCTGCGCCGGGCGGCGCCGGCCTGCCCGAGGAGATCGTGCTGCACGCCGAGCGGCCGGTGGTGTCGGTCGAGGTGGTGCCGGTGGAGCGGGTGCGGCTGCGCACCGAGGTCGTGCAGGGGCAGGAGCAGATCAGCGACCAGGTGCAGCGCGAGCAGATCGTCGTCGACCAGGACCGCACCCGCTGACCCCTGATGGAGTGGGTCCGTCGGTGTGACGCCCACGCACCCACTCCGTCAGCGGCGATCGGGGAGGAAGCGCAGCTGGTCGCGGGTGGCGGCGACCTCCGCGGCGTCGACGTCGGCCAGCACGATCGTCTCCACCCCGGCCGCCGTCGCCAGGTACTCGCCCATCGGGCTGATGACCGCGCTGTCACCGGCGTGCTCGGTGCCGTCGCCGGCCGCACCCACCCGGTTGCAGCCCACGACGTAGGCCTGGTTCTCGATCGCGCGGGCGCGCAGCAGCGTCTGCCAGTGGTGCCGGCGGCGGGCCGGCCAGTTCGCCGTCACCAGGTAGACGTCGGTGTCCAGGGCGGCGGACCAGAAGACGTCGGCGAAGCGCAGGTCGTAGCAGATGAACGGGGTGACACGCAGGCCACCGATCTCCACGGTCAGCGGCTTCTCCCCGGCGCGGAACCGCTCGTCCTCGCCGCCGTGGGTGAACGGGTGCAGCTTCCGGTAGCGGTGCACCGTGCCGTCGGGCCCGGCGAGGACCAGCGAGTTGTAGGGCAACTCGCCGTCCGGCGCGACCTCCGGGCAGCTGCCGGCCACCCACACGCCGTGCCCGGCCGCCTGCTCCTGCAGGAACCGTGACGACGGCCCGCCCTCCGGCTCACCGATGCCCGGCGTCATGGTGAAGCCGGTCGAGAACGTCTCGCTGAGCAGCACGAACTCCGCGCCCGCGCCGACCGCCCGAGCCACCTGCGGGGCCAGCCGTTCGAAGTTCGCCGTCCGGTCCTCCCAGACGATGTCGTGCTGCACCGCCGCGATCCTCACGACCCCATCCTCCTCAGCCGCTCGACGGCCTCGCCGAGCACGTCGTCGCCCTTGCAGAACGCGAACCGCACGAGGTGCCGCCCGAGGTGGGCGTGCGCCGGGTCGTAGAACACCCCGGTGGGGATGCCGACGACGCCGGCGCGCTCGGGCAGGGACCGGCAGAACGCCGTCCCGTCGCCGTCGGGCTGCACCGACCGGACGTCGACCGTCGCGAAGTACGTCGCCTCCGGGCTGACCACCGGCAGCCCCGCCTCGGCCAGCCCCCGCACCAGGACGTCGCGGCGGTACTCCAGGTCACGGGCGATCCCGGCGAAGTACTCGTCGGGCAGCCGCAGCCCGGCCGCGATCGCCGGCTGGAACGGCCCGGCGTTGACGTAAGTGAGGAACTGCTTGGCCGTGCGGACGGCGGACACGAGCGGCGCCGGGCCGCAGATCCAGCCGACCTTCCAGCCGGTGACGTTGAACGTCTTCCCGGCGCTGCTGACGACGAGCGTGCGCTCCCGCATCCCCGGCACGGTGGCCAGCGAGGTGTGCCGGGCCCCTGAGAAGACGAGGTGCTCGTACACCTCGTCGGTGAGCACCAGCAGCTCGTGCTCCATGGCCAGCGCCGCCAGCGAGCCGAGCTCGGCGCGGCTGAACACCTTGCCGGTCGGGTTGTGCGGGGTGTTGAGCAGCAGCATCCGCGCCCGCGGGGTGACCGCCGCGCGCAGCTCGGCGACGTCGAAGGTCCACGGGCCGGAGCCGGAGGCCGGGGGGCGCAGCGGCACCGGCCGGGCGACGCCGCCGGCCATGGCGATGCCGGCGGCGTAGCAGTCGTACATCGGCTCGAAGAGCACGACCTCGTCGCCGGGCTCGAGCAGCGCCAGCAGAGCGGCCGACAGCGCCTCGGTGGCGCCGGCCGTCACCAGCACCTCGTCGGCGGGGTCGTAGACGTGCCCGCCGAAGCGCCGCACGTGCTCGGCGATCGCCGCCCGCAGCTCCGGGATGCCGGGGCCGGGCGGGTACTGGTCGTGCGGGGTGCCGATCGCCGCGCGGGCCACCTCGAGCACCTCCGGCGGGCCGGGGTAGTCGGGGAAGCCCTGGCCCAGGTTGATCGCGCCGGTGGCGACGGCGAGCGCGCTCATCTCGGCGAAGATCGTCGTCCCGAAGCCCTGCAGGCGGGCCGACAGGTACGGCGCGCGGGTCATGCCCCCAGCCTGGCAGACGCCGTTCCACGTGGAAGGCGATCAGCCGACCATGCCATCGGTCGGCTTCCGCGCCCCGGTCCGCTCCTCGCTCGCTGGCGCTCGCTGCGATGCTCCCGGGGCTGTCAGCCGACGGTGACGTCCTCTCCGCCCTCGATCGACACGACGTCGCCCCGGCGGACCTGCCGGCCGCGCCGCTCCTCGGGCTCGCCGTTGACCCGCACCGCGCCGGTGAGCAGCACGTCCTTCACCTGGGCGCCGGTCGGGACGGCGTCGACCAGCTTGAGCAGCTGGCCGAGCCGGATGGAGTCCTCACCGGGGCGGAGCTGGACGGTGCGCACCGGCTCAGTCTGCAGCCAGGGAGAGCTCGTCCCCCACCGACACGGTGCCCGGCCGCGCGACGAGGGCACCGACGGCCAGGAAGCCGTCCCGCTCGCGGTGGATCGTCTTCAGCACGCCGGTGTCCCGGCCGATCCCGCCGGGCTGCGGCCGGGTGACCATGACGCAGCGCGGCACCGCGACCCCGACGTCCAGCAGCACGCCCCCCACGACGACCCGGTGCCCGACCAGGTCCTGCTCGCCGGCCCCGTCGAGGACGACGTTGGCGCGGAACCGCCGCCGGTCCCAGCTGCCGAGCGAGCCGGTGGTGAGCAGGGTGACCCGGGCCGACGCGCTGTCGTGGAACGCCCCGCCGCCGGCGCCCTGCCACTGTCGCCACCGGCCGGTCGTCTCCTCGTCGTCCTCCGGGCTCTCGTAGGACGGCGGCACCGGACCGGCCCGCCGCAGCTGCACCGGCCGGCCGACCCAGGCCGAGAGGACGGCGTCGTCGGCGGTGACCGTCCCGTCCGGCAGCACCACCTCCACCTCCCCGTCGGCGCGCAGCCGGGCCGCCCCGAACAGCAGGTCGGGGACCCGCCGGGCGGTCAGCCCCAGCCCGGTGGCCTCGTCGAACAGCGCCCACTGCCGGTCGCCGGGCAGGCCCTGCGCGCCGACGTCGGCGGTGTCCAGCCGCTCGCCCTGCAACGACTTGACCGGGTAGCGCCACAGCTCGGTGACCCGCACTCAGACCTCCCGGGTCCAGGCCAGCGTCCAGGTGCCCGACCAGACGTCCCCCGGCTCCAGGACGACGACGTCCACCCCGTCGGCCAGGGCGTTCGGCGGGCAGCTCATCGGCTCGACGGCGACGCTGCGGCGCCGCTGGCCCTCGGGGAGCGTGTCGCCGGTGTAGACCTGCAGCCACGGCCAGGACCGGTCCACCGCGAGCTCCAGCTCCCCGGCCGGGCCACGCAGCCGGGTCCGGGCCCAGCCGTCGGCGTCGCGGGCGAGGTCGGTGAGCGGGTGGTTGAGCGCGCGGTCGCCGATCCGCCCGACGGCGCCGTCGAAGGCCGTCCGGCCGCCGGTGGGCAGGTTGTCCTCGGTGTCGAGGACGGTGCGGGCCGGGACGGAGAGCTCGGCGTCCGCGATGTCACCCTCGGCCGTGGAGCCGACCGCCAGGTACGGGTGGACGCCGACCCCGAGCGGCGCGGCGTCGGCCCCGGCGTTGCGCACCCGCACGGTGACCGTGAGCCGATCGGGGGTCAGCGCGTAGTCGACCGCCGCGGCCAGCCGGAACGGGTACCCGGGCCGCGCCTCCACGGAGGCGCCGACGGTGACGGCGTCGTCCCGCTGCTCGAGGACGGCGAACGGCTGCCAGGAGAGCAGCCCGTGCGAGGCGGTGGGGGACGACGGCGAGGCGACGTCCAGCTGCAGCGTGCGGCCGCGCCAGCTCCACCGGCCGTCGCGGATCCGGTTGGGCCAGGGGAGCAGCAGGCCACCGCGCCGGCCGGCCGGGACGGTGCCGGACGGATAGCCGTCGAGCACCTCCCAGTCGCCGACGGTGAGGGCCCGCGGCCCGCCGCCGCGGAGGTCCACGGCCAGCCGCGCGTCCCCCGCCGCCACCTGGACCTCGGTCGGCTCGGTGGCCGGCCACGCACCGCTCATGGCCCCACCCCACCACACGCACGCGGCGGGCCGCAGCGGGTCAGGCGGGGGCGAGCAGCCGCTCGTAGAACAGCGAGCCGGCGGCCTCGGGGGCGTCGACGTAGCCGCCGAAGGGCCCGATCGGCCGGTATCCCGCGCCCTCGTACAGCGCGATCGCCTCCGGCTGCCGCGGCCCGGTCTCCAGGCGCAGCGTCGTCCACCCGCGCTCCAGCGCAGCCGCCTCCAACCCGGCCAGCACCGCCTTCGACAGCCCCCGCCCCCGGGCGGAGGGGACGACGAACATCCGCTTGACCTCCGCGACGCCGCCGTCGAGAGCCCGGAGCGCGCCGCAGGCCAGCGCGGTGCCGGCAGGGTCGCGGGCGACCAGGACGACGCTCACGTCCGCAGCCGACGGCGGCGTCCCCGGCTCGCCCGCGCCGTCGTAGCGGGCCCGCAGCTCGACCTGCTGCGCCGCGGTGAGCCGCTGGACGTCGGGGTGGTCCCAGGCGACCGGCTCGACCCTCACAGGCTGATCCCGTGCAGCAGGAGCGCGGCGAGCTCGCGGTACGCGGCGGCGTCGTCCAGCCCCGTGGCCCGCGCGGTGTCGCCGCGGCCGATCCGGAACATCAGCGTCGAGACGGTGTCGGCCACCAGCGCGGGGTGGACCTCGCGGAACCGGCCCCGGGTCACGCCCTCGTCGATGAGCTCGCGCACGCGCTCGGCGGCCATGGCGGTGTTGCGCTCGTAGACCGCCCGGCCCGGCGGGAAGGAGTCCAGGTCGCGGTAGAACGCCGGGCCGGCCGGGGCGAGGGCCCGCGCCACCGCGGTGAGGTAGGCGGTGACCCGCAGCGCGGGGTCCTGCTCGGTCGCCGTCCGCGCCTCCACGGCGGCGGTGGCCTTGCGGAAGAAGTGCCGGATCACCCGGGAGGCGAGCTGCTCCTTGCTGCCGGCCAGCGCGTACAGCGTGCTCTTGGAGCAGTGCAGCCGGACGGCGAGGTCCTCGAGCGTGAACCGCGCGAAGCCCTCGGTGAGGAACAGCTGCTCCAGCTGGTCGAGCAGCTCGGCCTGCCGGCGGGTGAGCCGGTCGGCCGTCGCGCCCGTGGTCGTTACCGGCACGGCACCTCCCGGGTCATCATGGCCCTGGACGGGCAACAGTACTGACGTATCGTCGTCGGTACTGTTTCCGACGGAGGGACGCCGGTGCCGGTCGACCGCGAACTGCCCACGGAGGAGGCCGCCGACCTCCTCGCCCTCACGCGCGAGATCGCCGACGCCGAACTGGCGCCGAAGGCCGCCGGGTACGAGCGGGAGGAGCGCTTCCCCCGCGAGGTGTTCCGGCTGCTGGGCGAGGCCGGGCTGCTCGGCCTGCCCTTCGGCGAGGACGTCGGCGGGGGCGGCCAGCCCTACGCGGTCTACCTGCAGGTCGTCGAGGAACTCGCGGCGCGGTGGGCCAGCGTCGCCCTCGGCGTCAGCGTGCACACCCTCGCCTGCTTCCCGATCGACCGGTTCGGCACCGAGGCCCAGCGGCGGGACCTGCTGCCGGAGATGGTCGGCGGCCGGCTGCTGGGCGCCTACTGCCTCTCCGAGGCGCACGCCGGCTCCGACCCGCGGGCCATGCGGGCCGCCGCCAAGGGTGGCGCGGACGGCTGGGTGGCCAGCGGCGAGAAGGCCTGGGTCACCCACGGCGGCCACGCCGACTTCTACTCCACCTTCCTGCGGACGCCGGACGACGGGCCGCGGGGCATCTCGTGCTTCCACCTCACCCCCGACCTGGCCGGGTTCTCCGCCGCCCGGCCGGAGGAGAAGATGGGGCTGACCGGCTCGACCACCGCGGCGATCCGCCTCGACGACGTGCCCGTCCCCGCCGACCGGCTGGTGGGCGGCCGCGGCCAGGGCCTGGGCATCGCGCTGGCCGCCCTCGACTCCGGCCGGCTCGGGGTGAGCGCCGTGGCGGTGGGGCTGGCCCAGTCCGCCCTCGACCTCGCCGTCGCCTACGCCCTCGAGCGGGAGACCTTCGGCCGCCCGATCGTCGAGCACCAGGGCGTCGCGTTCCTGCTCGCCGACATGGCCGCCGCCGTCGAGTCGGCCCGGGCCACCTACCTGGTCGCGGCCCGCCGCAAGGACGCCGGCAAGCCCTACTCCCGGCAGGCCAGCATCGCCAAGCTGGTAGCCACCGACGCGGCGATGAAGGTCACCACCGACGCCGTCCAGGTGCTGGGCGGTGCCGGCTACACCCGCGACCACCCCGCCGAGCGGTTCATGCGCGAGGCGAAGGTCATGCAGATCTTCGAGGGCACCAACCAGATCCAGCGGATGGTCATCGGCCGGCACCTGGCCGCGGAGGGCGTGAGCGGCCGCTGAGGTCTGCCGTTCCGTCGGTGGCCGGGTGCACGATGCCGCCCATGTCCACCTTCGCGGACGTGGCCGCGGCCGAACCGGAGTTCGCCGACCGGGTGCGCGCGGCGTTCGACGCGCACCGCCACAAGGTCCTCGCGACGCTGCGGGCCGACGGCTCGCCGCGGGTCAGCGGCATCGAGATGAGCTTCGTGGCGGGCGAGCCGTGGCTGGCCGGCATGCCGCAGTCGGTCAAGTTCGCCGACCTGCGCCGCGATCCGCGCTTCGCACTGCACGGCGGCAGCGCCGATCCCGACACCTTCACCGCCGACGCCAAGCTCTCCGGCCGCGCGACGGAGGTCACCGACCCCGAGGAACGCCGCCGGTTCGCGGCCGCGGCGGGCGTCCCCGCCGAGCTGGGGGCCTTCGAGCTGTTCCGGGTCGACGTGGAGCAGGTGGTGCTGGTCGCGCTCAACGACGAGAAGACGGCGCTGGTCGTCTCCTCGTGGCGGCCCGGCCGCGGCCTCAGCCGCACCGAGCGGACCTGACGCGTTCCACGTGGAACGGGTGACGGACGTCAGTGGACCGCCCGGGGAGCCACGGACGAGACTGGACACCCCGAACCAGGAAGGTCCCGATGCCCGACCCGCACCTGCGCGCCGCCGACGTCGACCGCGCAGCTGTCGCCGCCCAGCTCGGCGAGCACATGTCCGCCGGCCGCCTGACCGTCGCCGAGTACGACGACCGGCTGGCCCGCGCCTACGCCGCCCGCACCTACGGTGAGCTGGCCGAGCTCACCGCCGACCTGCCGACGGCGATCGAGCGCCGCTCCCAGCCCACGCCGCCCGCGCCGGCGCCCTCCGGGCACGGCATCAGCCACGCCGGCTCCTGGGGCGGCTGGGCCGGCGGCCCCTCGAGGTACTCGGCCTGGCGCAACTGGCTGGCCGTGGCGGTCATCGTGCTGACCGTCTGGCTCGCCACGTCCATCGGCTCGGGCGAGCTGCTCTACCCGTGGCCGATCTGGGTCATCGGCCCCTGGGGCGCGGTGCTGCTCGCCCAGACGATCACCGGCGGCCGCCGGGACGACGACGACGAGCGCCGCCGGCTGACCTGACGCCGGGGCGCGGCGGACCCGGAGCTCAGGTCGTCGGCCTCCGCAGTCCTCCGCGGCCGCGGCCGTTCCCGCGGGAACGGCAGGCGGCTCCGACGACGAGGACGGGCGCCCCGCGAAGGGCGCCCGTCGTGTCACTGCTGAGTGGGCAAGGGGGGAGTTGAACCCCCACGTCCTTTCGGACACACGGACCTGAACCGTGCGCGTCTGCCATTCCGCCACTTGCCCTGGCGAGGAAGAACAGTAGCAGTCCTCCGTGACCTCCCTGGCCGGGGGGCCGAGGCGTCCCGCCGGCCCGGCGCGCCCGGGGCGTCGTGGGGTCGCTGGCCGGTCACCCGCTCCGCACCCGGCTACGATCAACAGTGCCAGATCGGGATGTCCGCGCGAACGCAAGGGAGCGACTGTGGGTGTGCTGCAGCGCTTCGAGCGGCGGCTGGAAGGCATGGTCGGGCTTGCCTTCGCCCGCCTCTTCAAGGGCAAGGTCCACCCCGCCGAGATCGCCAAGGCACTGACCCGCGAGGCCGACGAGCAGCGTTCGGTGCTGGGCGAGGGGCGTGTCCTGGCCCCCAACGTCTACGACGTCCGCCTCGGCTCCACCGACTACGACAACCTCGCCGAGTGGTCCGAGCAACTGGCCGCCCAGCTCGCCGACATGGTGACCGAGCACATCGAGACCGAGGGGTACCAGGTCTTCGACGCGGTGCAGGTCCGCATCGAGCGGGACGAGAACCTGCCCACCGGCGTCTTCGAGGTCAGCTCGCACGTCGCCGACCCGGCCCGGCCGGGCACCGGCGTCAACGACGTCCTCCCCCCGCCGGCCACCGGCGGCGTCCCGCCGCTGCCTCCGCTGCGCGGCCGCATGGCCACCGACACCGGCCGGCAGGTGCCCTCGGCGGTCGTCGGTCGGGCCGGCTCCAAGCCCGGCGTCACCCACGTCCTGCTCGTCGACGGGCCCGGCACCCGGCACGAGCTCACCACCGGCCGCAACGTCATCGGCCGGGGCACCGACGCCGACATCCGGCTGCCCGACACCGGCGTGAGCCGCAAGCACGTCGACGTCGTCCTCGACGGCGGCACCGCGATCGCCGAGGACCTCGGCTCGACCAACGGCACCCTGGTCAACGGCCGCCGGATCACCCGGCAGCCGCTGGCCGACGGCGACGTCATCCGCATCGGCCACTCCGTGCTGGTGTACCGGCAGGACGGCGCGTGAGGCGGGTCGAGCCGTGACGGCCGAGATCGTCCTGCAGATCTTCCGCTTCGGCTTCCTCCTGCTGCTGTGGCTGTTCATCTTCGCCGCCTTCCGCGTGGTGCGGGCCGACCTCTTCGGCGGCCGGGCCGGCCGGGTGGCCTCGGTGCCGCCACGCGCGGCCGCGGCCGGCAAGAAGAAGAGCCGCGGACCGAAGACGCTGGTGGTCACCGCCGGCCCGCTGAGCGGCACCAAGATCACCCTGGGCGACCAGCCGATCCTCATCGGCCGGGCCGACGACTCCACCCTCGTCCTCACCGACGACTTCGCCAGCTCCCGCCACGCGCGGCTGACCAACCGCGGCGGCTCGTGGTACGTCGAGGACCTCGGCTCGACCAACGGCACCTACCTGGACCAGCAGCGCGTCCAGGGCCCCCTGCTCGTGTCCCCGGGCCAGCCGATCCGCATCGGCCAGACGGCCCTGGAGCTGCGTTCATGACCGAACTGCGGAGCAGCCGCACCACCGGAGGCCCCACCCGATGAGCCTCGCGCTGCGCTACGCGGCCCGGTCCGACCGCGGCCTGGTCCGCGGCAACAACCAGGACTCGGTGTACGCCGGGCCCCGGCTGCTCGCCGTCGCCGACGGCATGGGCGGCCACGCGGCCGGCGACGTCGCCAGCAAGGTGGTCATCGCCGCGCTCGAGCACCTGGACGACGACGCGCCGTCGGGCGACATGCTGCAGGCGCTGCGGGCCGCGGTGTTCGACGGCAGCGAGCACCTGCGCGAGGTCATCCGCGAGTCGCCCCAGCTCGAGGGCATGGGCACCACGCTGACCGCCGTCCTGTTCGCCGGCGGCCGGCTGGCGCTCTGCCACGTCGGCGACTCCCGCGCCTACCTGCTGCGCGACGGCGTCCTCACCCAGATCACGCACGACGACACGTTCGTCCAGACGCTGATCGACGACGGGCGGATCACGCCCGAGGAGGCCAACCACCACCCGCAGCGGTCGCTGCTGCTGCGCGCGCTCAACGGCCAGGACGTCGACCCCGACCTGTCGATGCGCGAGGCCCGCGCCGGCGACCGCTACCTGCTGTGCTCCGACGGGCTCTCCGGCGTGGTCAGCGAGGAGACCCTGGCCGACGCGCTGCAGGACCCGGACCCCCAGTCGACGGCCGACCGGCTGATCGAGCTCGCCCTGCGCAGCGGCGGGCCCGACAACATCACCGTGATCGTCGCCGACGTCGTCGAGGACGGCGGCCACGCCACCCCGCTGGAGCCGGTCGTGGACGGCGCGGCCGGCGACAACGTCGGGCAGCGGGAGGTCGACCCGCGGTCGGCGGCCGGTCGCGCGGCGCTGCACGACCCGCCCCCGACCTCGCCCCCGCCGTCGGCGCCCGTGGCGTCGGCCCCGTCGCCGCGCCGTCGCCGGCGCCGGCTGCTCTGGATCCTGGCCGCGGTGCTCCTGGTGGCCGCCGCCGCGGTGGGCGCCTATCTCTGGCTGCTGTCCAACTGGTTCGTCGGCGTCCAGGCGGCCGACGACGGGGAGCGGGTCACCGTCTTCCGGGGCCTGGACACCTCGCTGCTCGGCGTGGACCTCAACCAGGTCGACGACGTCACCGACCTCGCCGTCAGCGACCTCACCCAGGCCGACGCGAGCAAGGTGCGCCGCGGCATCGAGGCCGACGACGCCGACCACGCCGACCGGATCGTCGCGATGCTCCGCGACCAGCGGCTGCCGGTGTGCCCGGACGCCGAGGAGGCCGGCAGCGCCGTCTCGGCGTCGCCGAGCCCGTCCGCCACCCAGCCCGTCCCCGCCCCCGACGGCCAGGTGCCCCAGGGCGTCACCCCGACCACCCCGGCCGAGCCGACCGCTGCCGAGCCGACGGCCGAGCGGACGACGCAGACGCCCGAACCCGGAGTGGACTGCCGGGAGGTGGAGTGACCGCCGGCCCGACCACCGACCCGCGGGGCGCCGCCGCCGGTGCCGCCCCGCCCAAGCGGCGCGGCACCGAGCTGGCGCTGCTCGGCTTCGCCGTGCTCATCACCCTCACCGCGCAGGCCGTCGTCGACCTGACGATCACCGGGTCGCTGCGGGCGGAGCTCCCGGTGTTCGGCGCCTGGATCACCGCGCTGTGGCTGGTCGCGCACCTCGTCGTCCGCCGGTTCGCGCCGTACGCCGACCCGCTGCTGCTGCCCGCCGTCGCCCTGCTCGTGGGGCTGGGTCTGGCCGTCATCCACCGGCTCGACCTCGCCGCCGAGCAGGTGGACTCCACGGTCACGCGGGAGGACGCGCCGGTCCAGCTGGTGTGGGCGACGCTGGGCGTGGTGCTGTTCGTCGTCGTCCTCGTGGTGCTGCGCGACCACCGGGTGCTCTCCCGGTTCGCCTACACCCTGGCCCTGGTCGGCCTGGTGCTGCTCGCCATCCCCGCGGTGCTGCCCTCGTCGCTGTCGGAGGTCAACGGCGCGAAGATCTGGATCCGCATCGCCGGCTTCAGCATCCAGCCCGGCGAGTTCGCCAAGATCTGCCTGATCGTCTTCTTCGCCGCCTACCTGGTCGACAAGCGCGACGTCCTCGCGCTGGCCAGCCGGCGGGTGGCCGGCCTCGAGCTGCCCCGCGCCCGCGACCTCGGGCCGGTGCTCGTCGCCTGGGCGATGTCGATCCTCGTGCTGGTCTTCGAGCGGGACCTCGGCAGCTCGCTGCTGCTGTTCGGCATCTTCGTGGTGATGCTCTACGTGGCCACCGAGCGGGCCAGCTGGCTGCTCATCGGCCTCGGGCTGTTCGCCGGCGCCGCGCTCATCGCCTACCAGGTCTTCGCCCACGTGCAGTCGCGCGTCGACGTCTGGCTGAGCCCCTTCGACTACCGGGACGGCGCCGGCTACCAGCTGGTCCAGTCGCTGTTCGGCCTCGGCACCGGCGGGCTGTTCGGCGCCGGCCTGGGCGGTGGGCGGCCCGACCAGGTGCCGGTGGCCAAGAGCGACTTCATCGCCGCGGCGATCGGCGAGGAGCTCGGCCTCTTCGGCCTGGTCGCGGTGATCATCGTCTACCTGATCCTGGTCGAGCGCGGCCTGCGCAGCTCGCTGATCGTCCGGGACGCCTTCGGCAAGCTGCTCGCCGCCGGCCTGGCGTTCGCCATCGCCTGGCAGGTCTTCGTCGTCCTCGGCGGGGTGACCGGCCTGCTCCCGCTCACCGGTCTCACCACGCCGTTCCTCGCCTACGGCGGGTCGTCCCTGGTGGCCAACTTCGTGCTGGTCGCCGTCCTCGTGCGGATCAGTGACGCCGCCCGCCGCCCGGCCGCCCCGGCCGGGCCCCCCAAGCCGGCGCTCGGTGACGCGCCAACAGAGGTCGTGAAGCAGTGAACGCGCCCCTGCGCCGGGTGGCGATCAGCGTGCTCGTGTTGTTCACGCTGCTGATCATCAACGTCAACTACATCCAGGTGGTGCGCTCGGAGGAGCTGCGCAACGACACCGGGAACACCCGCGTGCTCTCCGAGGAGTACGACCGCGAGCGCGGCTCGATCCAGGTGGCCGGCACCGAGGTCGCCTCCTCGGTGGCCACCGACGACCGGCTCACCTATCTGCGGCAGTACTCGCAGGGCGAGTTGTACGCGGCCGTCACCGGCTACTACTCGCTGGTGTACGGGAACTCGCAGATGGAGCGGGCGACCAACGACGTGCTCTCCGGCAACGACGCCCGGCTGTTCGCCCGGCGCCTGGCCGACCTGTTCACCGGCCGCGACCCGTCCGGCGGGGACGTCCTGCTCACCCTGGACCCGGCGGTGCAGGAGGCCGCCATGGCCGGGCTCGAGGGGCTGACCGGCGCCGTGGTGGCCCTCGACCCCTCGACCGGCGCGGTGCTCGGCATGGCGAGCACGCCGACCTACGACCCGAACCTGCTGTCCAGCCACGACCCGCAGGGGATCCGCGACTACTGGGCCCAGCTCAACGAGGCCGAGCGGGACCCGCGGCTGAACCGGGCCGCCAGCGAGATCTACCCGCCCGGGTCGGTGTTCAAGGTGGTCGTGTCAGCGGCGGCACTGTCGGAGGGGTACACCCCCGAGTCGGTGATCCCCGCGCCGGACGTGCTCACCCTGCCCGGCACCTCCACCGAGCTGGAGAACTTCGGCGGCTCGAGCTGCAGCAGCTCCGGCGAGCAGACGCTCATCGACGCGCTCACGATCTCCTGCAACACCGCTTTCGCCCAGCTGGGCATCGACCTGGGTGAGGACAGCGTGCGGGAGATGGCCGAGGCCTTCGGGATGGACGGCGAGGAGCGGGAGATCCCGCTGACCGTCGCCGGCAGCAGCATGGGCGACCCCGAGAACGACGCCCAGCTCGGCGTGAGCTCGATCGGCCAGCAGGACGTGCGGATGACCCCGCTGCAGGCGGCGATGATCGCCGCCGCGGTCGCCAACGACGGCTCCCTGATGACGCCCTACCTGGTCGACCAGCTGCGCGCCCCCGACCTCAGCGTCATCGACGAGACCGACCCCGAGGAGCTGAGCCGGCCGGTCAGCGCCGAGGTCGCCGACCAGCTCACCGAGATGATGCGCAGCGTCGTGACCAACGGCTCCGGCCGCGCCGCGCGCATCCCGGGGGTCGACGTCGCCGGCAAGACCGGCACCGCCGAGGTGGGCAACGACCAGCCCGACCACAACTGGTTCATCGGGTTCGCCCCCGCCGAGGATCCGCAGATCGCGGTCGCGGTCTTCGTCGCCAACGGCGGGGGTACGGGTGGGGACGTGTCCGCCCCCATCGCGCGTGAGGTCATGCAGGCCTACCTGGAGGGGCAGGGCTGATGGCGCTGTCCACCGGCACGATCCTCGCCGGCCGTTACGAGATCACCGCCCCGATCGCCACCGGCGGGATGGGTGAGGTGTGGCGGGCCCGCGACCGGGTGCTCGACCGCGTCGTCGCCGCCAAGGTGCTGCGCAGCGAGTTCACCGGGGACCCCAGCTTCGTGGCGCGGTTCCGCAACGAGGCCCGGCACACCGCGGCGCTCACCCACCCCAACATCGCCTCGGTCTACGACTACGGCGAGACGACGGAGGACGAGCGCTTCCCCGGTCAGCAGCTGGCGTTCCTCGTCATGGAGCTGGTCGAGGGCAAGCCGCTGGTGACGATCCTCCACGAGGAGGGCAAGCTCCCGGCCGACTGGACGCTGCACGTGCTGGGGCAGGCCGCCGACGGGCTGTCGGCCGCGCACAAGGCCGGCGTCGTCCACCGGGACATCAAGCCGGGCAACCTCATCGTGCGCCCGGACGGCGTGGTGAAGCTGACCGACTTCGGCATCGCCCGGGCCCGGGACGCCACACCGCTCACCCGCACCGGCATGGTGGTCGGCACCGCGCAGTACCTCTCCCCCGAGCAGGCGCAGGGCTTCGAGGTCACCGCGGCGTCGGACGTCTACTCCCTCGGCGTCGTCGGCTACGAGTGCCTGACCGGCGGACGCCCCTTCGACGGCACCTCGCAGGTCGCCGTCGCCCTCGCGCACATCAACCGGCCGCCGCCGCCGCTGCCGGCCACCGTGCCGCCCGCCGTCCGGCTGCTCATCGAGCGCGCCCTCGCCAAGGACCCGGCCGACCGCTTCGCCGACGGCGCGGCCTTCGCCGCCGCCGTCCGCTCCGTCGCCGCCGGCAACGGGCTGGCCGGCACGTCCGGCACCGGGGCGGTGTTCCCGCAGCCGACGTCCAAGGCCGCGGAGCCGCCCACCGCGGCGACCGAGCTGCTCGCCGACGGCGACAACAGCCGCACCCAGGTGCTGGGCGCGACCTCCGCCGCGGCGGCCGCGGTCGGCGCCGCCGGCCAGGGGCCGGGGACCGCGCCGGGCACGATGCCGCCGCTGCGCCGCCCCTCGGACGACGAGGACAGCACCTGGGAGGGCCGGCACCGGGCGACCGACGACCGCCGCTGGGGCTGGCTGGTCGCCGGCCTGGTCGCGCTCGCGCTGCTGGCCGGCGGCGTCTGGTACCTGCTGGCCGGGGGCGACGACCCCGCGGGGACCACTCCCGAGAGCACCACCGCCGCCACGACCAGCGCGTCGTCGGCCGCCGGCACCGTCACGGTGGCCACCGACAGCTACGTCGGCCGGGACGGCGACGAGGTCGCCGCGCTCCTGGAGCAGGACGGCCTCGTGGTCGAGACGCGGGACGCCACCGAGGACGAGGTCGCCCGCTGGGACCGCGCGATCGACGCGGGCGCCGTCGTCGGGTCGGACCCGGCCAACCAGCCGGTGCCGGTCGGCGGCACGGTCACCCTCTTCCTGGCGCCGGAGGACTACACGCCGCCGGCCGATGAGGAACCGGCCCCGACGGAGGACCAGCAGCAGCCGGCGCCCACCCAGGACACCCCCACGACGACGCCGAGCGTGCCCGCCTCCAGCAGCAACCCGGGTGGCACCGGCGGACAGCAGAGCGGCGGGAACGGCCCAGGCTCGGACGAGGACGAGAATCCCGACGGCGACACCGGTGACGGGGACGGCGGAACCGAGCCGGACTCGAACCTGCCCGGCAACACGCCCGAGGAGCCTGCGCCGACCGTCCCGACGACGCCGTCCGCCCCGGCGGTCGAGGGCCAGGGGGCCGGGTCGGCGGCCCAGCAGGCGGCGGACCAGGACGAGTGATCGGGCACCCCCGCGCGTCCCGGGAACGGCCGGTCGCACCGGTTAGGCTCGCCGCCGGCCCACCCGCCCGCCGCGTTCCCCTGTGCCCCCACTCCCCCTGGACGCACGACCGCACCGCCCGAGAGGACCTCCGATGACCACGCCGCAGGTGCTCGGTGAGCGCTACGAGATCGGCGGGGTGCTCGGCCGCGGAGGCATGGCCGAGGTGCACCGGGGCCGCGACCTGCGGCTGGGCCGCGAGGTGGCGGTGAAGGTGCTGCGCAGCGACCTCGCCCGCGACCCGTCCTTCCAGGTGCGCTTCCGGCGGGAGGCCCAGGCGGCGGCCTCGCTCAACCACCCGGCGATCGTCGCGGTCTACGACACCGGCGAGGACCGGACGACGACCGGCGCGACCCCCTACATCGTCATGGAGTACGTCGAGGGACAGACCCTGCGCGACCTGCTCCGCAGCGAGGGCGTGCTGCCTCCGCAGCGGGCCATGAGCCTGGCCGCCGACATCTGCGGGGCGCTGGACTTCAGCCACCGCAACGGGATCGTGCACCGCGACGTGAAGCCCGGCAACGTGATGATCACGCCGGACGGCGCGGTCAAGGTCATGGACTTCGGCATCGCCCGCGCCGTGTCGGACTCCGCGGCGACGATGACCTCCACCGCCGCGGTCATCGGCACCGCCCAGTACCTGTCCCCCGAGCAGGCGCGGGGCGAGGGCGTGGACGCCCGCTCCGACGTCTACTCACTCGGCTGCCTGCTCTACGAGCTGGTCACCGGCGCGCCGCCGTTCACCGGGGACTCCCCGGTCGCCGTCGCCTACCAGCACGTGCGGGAGGACCCCCGCCTGCCGTCGTCGATCAACCCGGCCATCCCGCCGGAGCTCGACGCGATCCTGCTCAAGGCCATGAGCAAGAACCCGGCGAACCGGTACCAGTCGGCCGCCGACATGCGCAACGACCTGCTGCGGGCCCTGGCCGGCCAGCGGGTCGAGGCGACGCCGGTGATGAACGACGCCGAGAAGACGACGATCCTCGGTGCCACGCCCGGCTACGGCGACGAGTGGGACGACGAGGACGCCGCGGCCGCCAAGCGCAAGCGCAACCGGGTCATCGCGATCGTCGCCGCCGTGGTGCTGGTGGTCGCCGCCGTCGTCGGGATCGCGCTAGCGCTGACCTCCGGTGACGGCGAGGACGAGCCTCCGGCGGTGCAGCAGGTCGCCGTCCCGACGCTGACGGGCGTCCCGCAGGCCGAGGCCGAGTCGGCGATCACCGAGGCCGGCCTCGTGGTGGGCGACGTGACGACCGAGATCACCTCCGACGAGTCGCAGGTGGGCAACGTCCTGTCGAGCAACCCGGCCAGCGGCGCGCGGGTCGACGAGGGCACCGCGGTCGACCTCGTCGTCGCCACGGCCCCCGACAGCATCGCCGTCCCGCCGGTGGTGGGCCTGGACGAGGACCGCGCCCGCACGACGCTCGAGAACGCCGGTCTCACCGGGAACACCGACAGCGACCAGGTGGACAGCACCGAGCCCGAGGGCACGGTGGTGGAGGTCGACCCGGCCGAGGGCACGCAGGTGGCTCCGAGCGCCACGATCACGCTGTCGGTGTCCGACGGCGACGCCGAGGTGCCCGACGTGGCCGGCCAGCAGCAGGACGCCGCCGTCCAGGCGCTGCGCGACGCCGGCTTCACCAACGTGGGCACCGAGGAGGTCGACTCCGCGGACCAGCCGGCCGGCACGGTCATCGGCTCCAACCCGTCGGCCGGCAGCCAGGCGGCCGCCGACGACCGGATCACCCTGCAGGTGTCCAGCGGCCCGGCTCCGGTCGAGGTGCCCGACGTGGTCGGCGACAGCGAGGCGGAGGCTCGCGCGGCCCTGCAGTCCGCGGGCTTCACCAACATCACGACGACGACCGCACCCGCGGGCGACCCCGGCGATGTCGGGGTGGTGCTGGCGGTGAACCCGGCGGAGGGCACCGAGGTGCCGACGACGCAGGCGATCACCCTGACCGTCGGGGCGGAGCCGCCCGACGGCGGGACGGGCGCTACCCCAGCCACGCCCACCCCCTGACCGACGGCGAAGGGCCCCTCCCGCGCGGGAGGGGCCCTTCGCCGTTCCTGGGGCGGCTCAGGCGGGCGTGGCGGCCGCCATGAGCTTCCGGGCGGCCTCGGTGGCCGCCTCGACCGCGTCCGGGTCGGGGGTCAGTCCACAGGTCGCCAGCCAGGTGGCGAGCATCCGGTGGCCGCCCTCGGTCAGCACCGACTCCGGGTGGAACTGCACGCCCTCGATCGGCAGCTCGCGGTGCCGCAGCGCCATCACGATCCCCGACGGCGTCGCGCCGGTGATCTCCAGCTCGTCCGGCACGGTCGCGCGGTCGACGGCGAGGGAGTGGTAGCGGGTCGCGGTGAACGGCGACGGCAGCCCGGCGAGGACGCCGACGCCCTCGTGCAGCACCTGGCTGGTCTTGCCGTGCAGCAGCTCCGGCGCCCGCACGACCGCGGCGCCGAAGGCCTCCGCGATCGCCTGGTGGCCGAGGCAGACCCCGAGCACCGGCGTCCCGGCGTCCGCGGCCGCCCGCACCATGGGCACCGTCACGCCGGCACCGGCCGGGGTACCGGGCCCGGGGGAGAGCAGGACTCCGGCGACGTCGAGGCCGGCCAGCTCGTCGACGGTGACCGCGTCGTTGCGCCGGACGATGCAGCGCACGCCCAGCTGGCCCAGGTACTGGACGAGGTTGTAGACGAAGCTGTCGAAGTTGTCGACGACGAGGACGGGGCGGCTCACGCCCCTGTGTGTACCAGGAGGACCCGCTCAGCCGTCAGCGGCCGTGGCGTACTCCATGTCCGGCGGGCCCTCGTAGGCGGGCAACGACAGCGACGGGCGCTCCCGGACGGCGTAGGCCAGCCCGAAGTCCTCCACCGCCTGCTGGAACACCCGCACCTGCGGCGAGGCGGCCAGCTGGGTGCGGATCGCGGCGGCGTCGCCGATGGCCGTGACCACGAACGGCGGCGAGTAGGTGCGCCCCTGCAGGAGCAGCACGTTGCCGACGCACCGGACGGCGCTGGTGGCGATCAGCCGCTGGTCCATGATCGCCACCGCGTCGGCGCCGGCGGCCCAGACCGCGTTGACCACGGCCTGGACGTCGGACTGGTGGATGACGACGTCGTCCGGCCGGGCACCGATCGGCAGCGACCCGTCGGGGCGGCGCGGGGCGTCGTCCAGGACGATCTCCACCCCCGGCCCGGCCATGGCCACCATCCCGGCGGACACCTCCCCGTCGCGGCCGGCGGCCTGCGCGGCGGCCACGTTCCCGTACCGCGACGCGGCCTGGTCGGTGAGCGCCTGGGCCTGGTCCTGCAGGGCGTTCAGCAGCCGCTGCTGCTCGGCGATGGCGTCCTGCCGGGTGCTGATCAGGGAGGACAGCTCAGTGACCTCACCGCCGCGCAGGTCCGTGCCCTGCGCCGTCTGGCTGGACGTGGCGAAGAGCAGCCCGGCCGCCAGGGCCACCACGGGCACCAGCGCCGCCCACGCCGTGGGACGGCGGCCACCCCGAAGGGTCAGGGTGCGGGCTCCGGCCACGAGCGCAGCTTAGGCTTGGGGGACGTCACGGCCGGCAGCGACGAACCGGCCCGGAGGGAGTCCGTACGGTGCCCAAGTCCAAGGTGCGCAAGAAGTCGGTCTACACGCCGCCGCAGGGCACGCTGCAGTCCGGGTCGCCGGCCGCCCGTGCGGTGCGGCCCAGCCCCCGCTGGTACGCGCCGCTGATGGTCACCCTCATGGTGCTCGGCCTGCTGTGGATCGTCGTGTACTACGTGGCCGGCGACCGGATCGGCTTCCTGTCCTCGCTGGCAGCCTGGAACTTCCTCATCGGCTTCGGCCTCATGGTGGCCGGCCTGGTCATGTCGATGCGCTGGCGGTAGTCCTCAGGTCCGCACCGAGGCCCTCGTCCCCACCCGGGGACGGGGGCCTCGTGCGTTCCGCCGGCCGGCTAGGGGAGGTTCAGCTGCCAGGAGACACCGAAGCGGTCGTTCACCCAGCCGAAGCGGCGGCTGAAGCCGTAGTCGTCGAGCGGCATCAGGACGCCGCCGCCGTCGGAGAGGCCCGCGAACAGCCGGTCGAGCTCCTCGGCCGATGCGACGTCGACGAAGATCGAGAAGGACGGCGTGAAGGTGAATGCGTGGACCGGGGGGCTGTCGAAGCAGCGGAACACCTGACCGGCGATGGAGAAGGTGGCCTGTTCCACCGTTCCCTCCACACCCTGCCCCTCCGCTCCCCAGCGGGTGAGGGTCAGGACCCGCGCGTCGTCGAACAGCGACGTGTAGAGCTCGATCGCGCGTTCCGCGTCGCCCGTGAACATGAGGAAAGGGGTCACCCGCTCCGGCATGGCGGCAGGCTAGCCGGAGTCGCCGACAGCTCCCGGGGCCGGTCGACACGCCTCCGCCGGTCCCGCGTCGTGCGCAGGCGGCGCTGTGCACAGCCGACCACGCCGTCCACAGGTCGACAAAGCGCGATACCCCCAGAGTTGTCCACCGAGTGTGGAGAACGCATGTTCGACCGCTCTGCGCTGACCTGGGGTTTTCCCTCGGCTGGGACGGATGTGACGAGAAGGGCAGCCGAGTAACTACACGTCTGTGACTCCATCCCCAGCTGTGCACACAGCTGTGGATGAGTCGACATGGCGGCCAGCGGGAGGCGGTGAACTCGCCCCTCCCCTACCCGGGGCAGGGCCCGCGACACGCGGTCCGACCACGGCAGATGCGCCGGTCCCGCGACGCCGTCCCCGGGACGCCGACGGCCCCCGGTCCAGAGGGACCGGGGGCCGTCGGTGGGGACTGTGGACTACGCGTCGATCACACGGGACGAACGCGACGGCGTCAGCCGTCGATCGCACGCGACGGCGTCCGCCCCCCGCTCCGCTCCTCGCTCACCGGCGCTCGCTGCGATGCTCACTCCGGCGTCAGCCGTCGATCAGCTCGAGGATGGTCGCGTTCGCCATCCCGCCGCCCTCGCACATCGTCTGCAGCCCGTAGCGGGTGCCGGTGCTCAGCATGCTGTGGACGAGCGTCGTCATGATCCGCGCGCCGGAGCCGCCCAGCGGGTGGCCCAGTGCGATCGCTCCACCGCGCGGGTTGAGCCGGTCCGGGTCGGCGCCGGTCTCCACCTGCCAGGCCAGCGGCACGGGCGCGAACGCCTCGTTCACCTCGAAGACGCCGATGTCGTCGACCGACAGCCCCGAGCGCTGGAGCACCTTGTGCGTGGCCGGGATGGGGGCGGTCAGCATGATGACCGGGTCGTCCCCCGCCATCACCGTGGTGTGGATGCGCACCAGCGGGCGCAGGCCGAGCTCGCGGGCCGTCTCCGAGGTGGTGACCAGCAGCGCGGCCGAGCCGTCGGAGATCTGGCTGGCGTTGCCGGCGCTGATGACGCCGTCGGCCTTGAACGGTGTCTTCAGCGTGGCCAGCTTCTCCAGGCTGCCGCCGGGCCGGATGCCCTCATCGGACCGCACCACTGTCCCGTCGGGGGTGGTGATCGGCGCGATCTCCTCGTCGAAGGCGCCGTCGGCCTGGGCCTTGGCCGCCTTCTCGTGCGAGGCCAGGGAGTACTCGTCGAGCTGGGTGCGGGAGAAGCCCCACCGCTCGGCCATCATCTCCGCACCCACCCCCTGGTTCGGAGCGACGCCGTAGCGCTCCATGAACCGCGGCCCCAGCGGGCGGCCGGCCGAGCCGTCCCCCACCGAGGAGCCCATCGGCACCCGGCTCATCGACTCCACGCCACCGGCGACGACGACGTCGGCCTGCCCGCTGATCACCGTCGCCGCGGCGAACGCGACCGCCTGCTGCGAGGAGCCGCACTGGCGGTCGATCGTCGTCCCCGGCACCGTCTCCGGCCAGCCGGCGGCCAGGGCGGCGTTGCGCGCGACGTTGTAGGTCTGCTCGCCGATCTGGCTCACGCAGCCCCAGAAGACGTCGTCCACGCGGGCCGGGTCGATGCCGGCGCGCTCGACCAGCGCCTCGAGCACGGCGGCGGAGAGGTCGACGGCGTGCACGCCGGACAGCCCCCCACCACGCTTGCCCACCGGGGTGCGCACCGCGGCGCAGATGACGGCATCTCGCATGACCACTCCTCGTCGACGTGGGCGGCGTCACGCCTGTCCCGACCCCGATGGTAGGACGTCCACGCATCCGCGCCGACGCGCCGGGCTGGGAGGCTGGTGTGCGTGGAGTGGTCGACCCGGACCGGGGAGACGGCGGTGCTCGCCGCCGTGGGCGTCGCGCTGGCGGTCGCGGCCGGGGCCCTCGACCCGGCCGGCCGCGTGCTGCTGGGCGCGGCGGGCCTGCTGGCGATGGCCCTCGCCGTCCGCGACCGCCTGCTGCGGCCCCGCCTGGCGGCCGGGCCCGACGGCGTCGCCGTCCGGACGCTCACCGGCACGCGGACGCTGCCCTGGCCGCTGCTGCGCGTGCGGGTGCGGGACAGCCGGCGCTGGGGCCTGCGGTCGGTGCTGCTGGAGCTGGACACCGCCTCCGGGCCGGACGACGCCGGCGTGCTGGTGCTGCTCGGCCGCCGGGACCTCGGCACGGACCCGGCGGACGTAGCCCGGGCGCTGCTGGCCTGGACGACGTCCCCGCCGGGGTCCTCCGACTAGCCGAGGACGACGACCGTCGACACGGTCAGCGCGACGACCACGAGCCCGGCGACGAGCAGCATCAGCGCCAGCACCTGCAGCTCAGTGCGCCGCCGGGCCAGCACGATCAGGCCGGTGGCCACGAAGCCGGCGACCAGGCCGCCGAGGTGGCCGAGCAGCGAGACGCCGGGCAGGAAGCTGATGACCACGTTGATCGCCAGCAGGGTCAGCAACCCGCGCAGGTCCTCCCGCCGGCTCAGCATCAGCACGGCCAGCCCGCCCAGCAGGCCGTAGATGGCCGCCGAGGCGCCCGCGACCGCGCGTCCCGGCTCACCGAACAGCTGCAGCGCCACGGCACCGCCGAGGAGCGAGACCAGGTAGACGGCGAGGTAGCGCCAGTGGCCCAGCTGCCGCTCCAGCTCGGAGCCGAAGAGCAGCAGGGCGAGCATGTTGAGCCCCAGGTGCACCAGGCCGATGTGGAGGAACGCGGCGGTGAGCAGCCGCCAGTCCTCGCCCAGCTCGACGAGGATCGGGATCTGGGCCAGCTGGGCGAACAGCGGCGAGAACTGGTTGTCCAGCGGGTTGGCACCGGCGATGCCGGCCGACACGGCGGTGGCCACGAACATCGCCACGTTCACGCCGATCAGGCCGATCGTCACCGCGCCGAAGCGGCGACCGGCGCGGCGCAGCCCGGGCGTCGACCGCGGCTGGCGCACCGTGGCCCGGCCATCGCGGATGCACTCCGGGCACTGGAAACCGACCGACGCCGGGGTCATGCACTCCGGGCAGATCGGCCGCCCGCACCGCGTGCACGAGATGCGGGTGGGCCGGTCGGGGTGCCGGTAACAGGTGGTGGTCGGGGGCGCCGGCTGCGGTCTGCCGGGCGCGGCGCCCCCGTCGTCGGGTGCGGTGGTCAGCTGCGCTGCACCTCGACCGACTCCAGGACGACGTCCTCCACCGGCCGGTCCCCGCGCGCGGTCGGCACCTTCGCGAGGCGGTCGACGACGTCGCGGCTGGCCTGGTCGGCCACCTCTCCGAAGATCGTGTGCTTGCCGGTCAGCCACGTGGTCGCGGCGACCGTGATGAAGAACTGCGACCCGTTGGTGCCGGGGCCGGCGTTGGCCATGGCGAGCAGGTAGGGCTTGGTGAAGGCGAGCTCGGGGTGGATCTCGTCGCCGAACTGGTAGCCGGGACCGCCGATGCCCTGACCCAGGGGGTCGCCGCCCTGGATCATGAAGCCGTCGATGATCCGGTGGAAGACCGTGCCGTCGTAGAGGCGGTCGGTCGTCTTCTCGCGGGTCTGCGGGTGGGTCCACTCCCGGCGGCCCTCGGCGAGGTCGGCGAAGTTGGCGACCGTCTTCGGGGCGTGGTCGGGGAACAGGTCCACGGTGATGTCGCCGTGGTTGGTGTGGAGCACGGCGCGGCGTGCTGGCGTCGATTCGGTCACGACGCCCACTCTCCCACTGGTCCGCTCCCCGTGAGGCACGGGGAGCGGCCACGGGTGCCGCTCACATCCGCAGCACCTCGGCGACGTCGAGGTTGCGGAACGACGCCTCGCCCTCGGTGACCTCCTGCATCCGCTTGGCGAAGTCGCTGGTCACCGGGTGTTCGGAGTTGCGCATCGCCGAGGCGTGGTCCGGGAAGGAGACGATCTCGACGTAGGTGTCCGGGCGGTCGCGGTCGGCTGCGATCACCCCCCACCGGGCGGTGGCCTCCCGCCCCATCCGGTCGCGCCACTCCTCGGCGATCGTGCGGAACCCGTCGAGGTCCCGGGCGTGGAACTCGATGAGCTGGAGGAACGAGCCCTTCTCGGCCTGCAGCGCCTCCTCGTCGCGCAGCCCCGCCTTCACCCCCTCGCGGAGCTCGGGACCGTCGGTGTGGCCGTGCGCGCTGATCGCGTGCGCGACCGCGATCTCGAGGACCTCGTCCTCCTCGCCGGAGATCTGGACGGTGCAGTTCTTCTCGCTGGGCATCGTCCGGCAGTCCATGGTCTTCCGTGCCATGGCCCCTCCTCAGCAGACCGCGGCCCACCCCGCCGGCGGGCCGGCGGCGCCGACAGTGGCCCGGCGGTGCACGGCGGTCCAGGGACCGAGGTCCCTGCCCGTGGACCGCGGACGGCGGCGCCACTAGCGTTCCGCCGTCGCCGCACGACAGGGACGCCGTGACGCCGGACCACGAGCCCGCCTTCGTGGGCCCTCCCCCCACCTCGCCGGAGACGGAGCGGCTCTACGCCGACGACCTCGCGGGCGACGGCTTCGTCATGAACTCGACGCGGATCTGGGCCCACCAGCCGGGGCTGCGCGACCACGTCGACGACCTGCTGCGGGCGTCGGCCGCCGCGGCGGGCCTGTCGGTGCGTGACCGCGGCGTGCTGGTCGTCGCCTGCGCCGCCGCCCGCGGCGACTCCTACTGCGCCCTCGCCTGGGGCCGCCGGCTGTCCGAGCAGGCGGGGGACGCCGTCGCCGCGGGCGTCGTCCGCGGGAACGACTCCGGCCTCGACGCCCCGGAGCGGGCACTGGCGCGCTGGGCGCGGCGGGTCGCGCTGGACCCGAGCGGCACGACGGCGGCGGACGTCGCCGAGCTGCGGAGCGCCGGCTACGACGACGCCCGGATCGTGGCGATCACCGCCTATGTCGGGCTGCGGCTGGCCTTCTCCGCGGTGAACGGGGCGCTGGGCGCCGGTCCGGACGCCGAGCTGGCCGCCGCCGCGCCGCCGGTCGTCCTGGACGCCGTGCGCTTCGGCCGGCCGGTGGGCCACGGCGGACCGGATCGGAGCGCGCCGGACCACTGACCGGCCCGCGCACCCGCGGGCGCCCGGGACGACTAGGTGTGGTCGCCGGCGCCGGGCGGTCCGTCGAGCACCGTGGGCACGTACTCGAGCAACTGGAGCCGACCGTCGAACGTGCGGTTGTCGACCAGCTGGAGGGCGATGTCGGGATACCCGTCGAAGATGCGGTCCCTCCCGGTGGCGCCGGTGATGACCGGGAAGACGACCACGCGGAAGCGGTCCACCACGCCCGCTCCGAGCAGCGACCGGCAGAGGCTGAGACTGCCGAGGGTGCGCAGCGGCCGGGAGTCGCGCCGCTTCATGTCCTGCACGACCTCGACGGCGTCCCCGTCGATCAGCTCGGTGCTGCCCCACGACAGCGGTGTCTCCAGGGTCGAGGAGAACACCACCTTGGGCGTCGCGGTCAGTGCGGCCATCCCGGGGTCGTCGGGCATCTCGGCGGCGAACCCGGACATCAGCCGGTACGTCGTCGCACCCATGAGGGCGACGTACTCGTGGTCGGCCTCCTCCTCGAGGAAGGCGAGGTACTCGGGCCCCTCCATGCCCCAGAAGCCGGGCCAGCCCTCCGCTGCCCCGTATCCGTCGAGGGAGATGATGAAGTCCACCATCAGGCTGGACATGGGGGTTCCTTCCGTCGGCGCGCGCATCGCGCTCTGCTCGCCCGTCGAGCCGCGTGGGTCGATGGGCTCGACAGGGATGACCGGCCGCGAGGCGGAGACTCATCGTCCCGACGGCGACCGGGACGTGGTGGCCAGACGGATGGAGGCGCTGAGGGCGGCCTCCCGCGGACGAGTCCGCGGGTCGGACCGTGGAAGACGACGTGGAGACGAGGGGAATCGAACCCCTGACCCCCGCCTTGCGAAAGCGATCTCGGGGTGGTTGGCGCGGTGGGCTGTGACTGAGAGTCCTGACCAGGGCATTCGCGGGGAGCAGCCGGCTCACCGCCGATGCGGCTCGATGACCCACCGCCCCGCCGTCCGTCGGAGGGGAACGTGTCGCGGCGCGCCGGGGTCGCCGCTGTACGGCTGTGGGGTCCGCTTGAGGGTGACCGAGCTGATCCGGTCGGCGAGCTCGGCGGGGATCTCCCAGTCGTCGGGTGCGCCGGTGGGGCAGGCGTCGTGGGCGGCCGCGGCGGCGAAGACCGCTTTCGCGTCGGACTCGTCGAGGCCGGTGAAGCGGACGCGGGCCTTCTGCGGTCCGTCGACGGCGACCACGCCCTCGTCGGGGCAGCCGCCCAGGCACTGGACGTTGCGGATGGCGACGGTGGTGCCGGGCTCGTTGTCGGCGACCTGGGCGATGGCGGCGGTCAGCCGGCGGCCGAAGTCACCGGTGGCGCGGGGGTCGTAGCGGGGGCAGGTGCGGCAGATCAGCAGGGTCATCGGTGGGCTCCCCGGTCAGGGGTGCCGGCGACCAGGGTGGGCTGGTCGCCGGCACCGTGATCGTCGTCAGGGCCGGTGTGCCACCACGGGCGCGGCCATGTCGTGCACGAGGTCGGCCGCCCGAGGGGCGGGCACGGTGTGGTCGTCCTCGGCGTGCTGCTTGTGGAACCGGCCGTCCTTCATGACGTAGTTGATCTTCGAGTGGTCCTGCAGGATGGTGATGTCGGCGAGCGGGTCGCCGTCGATGAGGATCAGGTCGGCGAGGTAGCCGGGCTGGACCTTGCCGAGCTCGTCGGGGCGCAGCATGATCTCCCCGCCCCAGGCGGTGGCGGAGATGATCGCCTCCATCGGGGTGAAGCCGAGCAGCTCGACGAAGTGCTGCAGGTCGCGGGCGTAGGTGCCGTGGGGGGTCCAGGCGAAGCCGTAGTCGCCGCCGGGCAGGACCTTGATACCGCGCCGGTGCATCTCGCGAAGGCCCTTGACGGCCATGTCCAGTTCCCGCTTGTAGCCGACGGCCTCGGCGGCCTCCTGCGGGAAGCCGAAGGACTCGGCCTCGTAGAGGGTGGCGATCAGCCAGTTGAGGCCGGGGGCGACGAAGACCCAGTCCTTGTTGGCCTCGAGCATGTCCATGCCCTCGGCGTCGGTGAAGGAGGCGTGGTAGATGATGTCGACCTTGTTGCGGACGCACATCTTCACGCTCTCGGCGCTGCGGGCGTGGGCGCAGACGCGCTTGCCGCGGCGGTGGGCCTCGGTGACGGCGGCGGCGGTCTCCTCGTCGGAGAAGTAGGTGTCCTCGGCGCGCTGGGTGCCGGTGATCTCCTCGCCGGTCATGGACAGCTTGATCTGGTCGACGCCGAGTTCGATGAGCTCGCGGACGGCCTTGCGCATGCCCTCGGGGCCGTCGGCGAACTTGGTGATGCTCTTGATCAGCGCGCCGCCGGTGACCGCGATCTCCGGGCCGTTGGCGAGGTAGCGGGGGCCGGGGAAGCGGCCGGCGTTGATGGCGTCGCGGCAGACGACGTCGAGGCGGTCCTTCGCCGACGCCGCGCCCAGGCACATGGTGTAGCCGGAGTCGATGTAGGTGCGGGCGGACTCCAGGGCGAACAGCAGGTGCTCCTCGACCGGCATGGTGCCCAGGCCGTCGAGGTCGGCGCTGTTGTTCCAGGTGAAGTGGGTGTGGGCGTCGCACAGCCCGGACATCAGGGTGCGGCCGCGGCCCTCGACCACCCGGGCGTCACCGATCTGCGCCGGGTCGACGGTACCGACGGCGGCGATGCGGTCGTTCTCGACCAGGACGTCGCCGGGATAGGGGTCGGCGCCGGTGGAGTCGAGGATGCTGACGTTGCGGAACAGCGTCTTGTCGGTGGGGACGGGCACGGTGAATCTCCTTCGCGGTGAGGGGCACGCCGGACGGGTCGCCGGCGCCCCGGGTGCGCCCGACCGGGCGCGATTGACGGTTCTGCGGAAGCGGGGGTGCGGTGCAGCTCGGAGTTGCTCAGAGGAACTCGAGCAGCTGGTCGGTGACCGGGCCGGCGGCCTCGAGAGCGGTCCAGTGGCCGACGCCGGGCACGATCTCGACGGTGGCGTTGCCGTGGGCGGCGGCGAGTTCCTGGCTGGCCTCGGGCGGGCCGACCTTGTCGTCGCTGCCGGTCACGAGCAGCAGCGGCAGGTTGGGGTCGATGGGCCCGGGGTCGGTGGCGGCGGCGAGTGCCTCGCAGTTGCGGGCGTAGCCCTCCGGGTCCTGGCGGGTGATCAGCTCCCGGACGAAGGCGGCCACCTCGGGCTTGTCTCGCCGGGTGGTCTCCGACAGGGCGTTGGCGACGACGGCCGGGGCGACGGCGGCGGTGCCCTTCTCGCGGAGCAGGGCGGCCCGGTCGCGTTGGGCCTGCCGGCCCGGCTCGGCCGGCTCCCGGACGGCACCCAACAGCGCCAGGGCGGACACCTTGTCCGGGTAGCGGGCCGCCAGGTCCCGCACGACCAGGGTGCCCATCGAGTGCCCGACGACGACGGCGCTGGCCACCCCGAGCTCGTCGAGCAGCGCGGCCAGGTCGTCGGCGTGCGCGGCGATGCTGATCCCGTCGGCGACGGGTGACCGGCCGGCGCCGGCCGAGTCGACCCGGATCACCTGGAACCGGTCGGCCAGGGCGTCGGCCTGCACCTGGTAGAAGTTCGTCGTGCCGCCCAGGCCGTGCACCAGCAGCACCGCCGGGCCCCGGCCGTCGATCTCGACCGCGAGTTCCTTGCCGTTGATCTTCACGTCGTCTCTCCTGTCGTTCCGGCCGGCTCAGGCGATCCGGTTGCGCTGCGCGCCGAGCCCGGTGATGGAGATCTCGATGACGTCGCCGCTGGTCATGAACTTGGGCGGGTCGAAGCCGATGCCGACCCCGGCCGGGGTGCCGGTGGCGATGATGTCGCCGGGCAGCAGCGTGATGCCGGCGGAGATGGTGGCGATCAGCTCCGGGATGTCGAAGATGAGGTCCTTGACCGACCCGTTCTGGCGGGGTTCACCGTTCACCGAGCTCTCCACCACCAGCGCGGTCACGTCGGGGACCTCGTCGGCGGAGACGGCAAAGGGGCCCATCGGGCAGTGCGTGTCCAGCGACTTGCCGATCAGCCATTGCTTGTGGGTGCGCTGCAGGTCCCGGGCGGTGAAGTCGTCGATGATCGTGTAGCCCCACACGTGGTCGAAGGCCTGCTCGCGGGTGATCCCGCGGCCGCCGCGGCCGATGATGACGCCCAGCTCGGCCTCGTAGTCCAGCTCGTTGGTGACGCCGTGGTGCGGGTCGATGTCGTCGAAGGGGCCGGTGACCGACGTGGTGGCCTTCGAGAAGACCACGGGCGCCTCGGGCATGGCCTGCGAGCGGTCCGGGCTGTCGTAGCCGCTGCGGCCGAACTCCAGGACGTGGTCCCGGTAGTTCTTGCCGACGCAGAAGATGTTGCGCCGCGGCGCCGGGATCGGTGCCAGCAGGCGCACCGCATCCAGCGGGCGCTCTGGCAGCCCTGCGGCCTGCTGCTCCAGGCGCGGGCCGAGCTCGGCCCACTCCTCGATCAGCTGCAGGACGTCGGTGCCGTCGGGGAGGGCGGTGGTGACGTCGTGGACCACGCCGCGCTCGACGTCTACGACGCCCACGCGCTGATCCGTACCGGTGGAGAACGTCACGATCTTCATGTCTGAACCAATCTAAACCATTGTGACCAATGCTCGGCTGGCTGGGACGCTACGGGGTGACGCGCGCCATGTCGAGAGAAGATCTCCGCCTGTTCCCGTTCGGACTATTGGTCTCGATTGGTACAAGTGCGGTAAAGTGCGAGCGTGTTGAACGTCGAGCAGTCACTCCGCGCCCTCCTTGACGAGGGGGCGGCGGAAGGTTCCCTCGTCCCCGGCGCGAAGTTGCCCACTGAGCGCGAACTCGTGGAGCGGCTGTCCGCGCCGCGTAGCGCGATCCGTCGCGCGCTGGACGTGCTGGAGGAGGAGGGGCTGGTCTTCCGCCACGTCGGGCGGGGCACGTTCCTCAGCGAGCTGGCGCAGCGACGGGCCGATGCGCCGGCCGACACCAGCCCGGCCGAGATCATGCAGGTGCGGCTGGTGATCGAGCCGCCGGTGGCCGCGCTGGCCGCCCGCGTCGCCACCCAGGCCGACCTGAACCGGATCACCGTCTGCCTCGAGGGTGGCGGCGCCAGCGCCGAGTTCGAGGCGTTCGAGTCCTGGGACGCCAAGCTGCACCGGGCGATCGCCGAGGCGGCCCACAACGGGTTGCTGATGAACATGTTCGACGTCATGAACACCGCCCGGCAGCTACCGGTCTGGGGCAGCCTCAAGCGCCGAACGTCCACCCCCGAACGCCGCCGCTGCTACCACGTCGAGCACACCGCGATCGTGGAAGCGCTGTGCGACCGCGACCCCGACGGGGCCGAGAAGACCATGCGCACTCATCTGGAGAACGTCGGCGACAACCTCCTCGGCCGTCGCTGAGACAGCTCGAGCGGCGGCTCCTCGTGTACGCGGCCGCGGCCAATCGGGGATCCAGGCTGCGGACGGTTCCGCCGGTGAGCTGCCGAAGGACCGGCGTCGCAGCAATCCACGGAGTGCGGTCCGTCCGCTGAACGAGCGAGCGACCGACGGCAAGCTGGCCCTCGCGGTGCTCGCGTCGGCCATGGAGCGCGGCTCGCACAGGCCCCCGGGGATCGACGAGATGGAGGTGGTCGGTGATGGCGTCGATCGCGCGGAGGCCCGACGGCACGCACCGGCCCCGGTACCCGCGACGAGCACGGCAAAGGAGCACGCCCGTCACTTCAAGCGGAAAGGCCGACGCCCAGCGGGGGCTCGACGAGGTCACCGCGGCGGTGCAGACCGGCACCTTCGTCGACCGGCACGCTCGAAGGTCACCGAGGAGATCAATCTCAAGCCCACGACCCGGGCCGCTACGCCGACGTGCTGCGGACCCACGTGTTGCCCCGCTGGGCCGGCGTGCCGTTGATCCAGGTGATCCACGGCGAGGTCCAGCCCTGGCTGACGGAGCTGTCCTCGCGGGGACTGTCCGGGGGTGTCGGTCCTGAGGCCCAGGGCGTTCTCGCCGGCGTCCTCGGGCTCGCGGTCCGCGACCGGCGCCTGGCGGTCAACCCCGCCCTCGGCGTGGCCCTGCCGGCGATGGGAGAGAAGCGCCGTCGGTATCTGAGCGCCGAGCAGCTGGAGGCGCTGGCCGAGGCCGCCGGGCCCGGCCGGGTCGCCGTGCTGGTGCTGGGCTACTGCGGGCTGCGCTGGTCGGAGCTGGCGGCGCTGCGGGTGCGGCACTTCGACCTGCTGCGCCGGCGGTCCTGGTCGAGGAGGCCGTCACCGAGGTCGATGGCGCCCGCCTGGTCTGGGCACCTCCAGGACCCACGGCCGACGCTCGGTGCCGCTGCCACGCTTCCTGGTCGACGAACTGGCCGGACGGTGGTGAACCGCCCCGCGGACGAGCTGGCCTTCCCGTCGCCGCAGGGCGCGGTGCTGCGCAACCGCAACGCCCGGGCCGCCTGGTTCGACGCCGCCGCGCGGGCCATCGGGGAGCCCGGGCTCACGCCGCACGAGCTGCGGCACACCGCGGCCTCGCTGGCGATCAAGGCGGGAGCCAACGTCAAGGCGGTGCAGCGGATGCTCGGGCATGCGTCGGCGGCCATGACCCTGGACCGCTACGCCGACCTGTTCGATGACGACCTGGACGAGGTGGCCGACCGACTGGACGCCCTGCGGGCGGCCACGCGCGGACGAGGTGCGGACTTTTTGCGGACTGCGCCGGATCAGCGGCGCGCCGGTGAGTCGCCCGGAACCGATGAATCGCAGGTCAGTAGGCCTGTCGAGGGAGTGGAGACGAGGGGAATCGAACCCCTAACCCCCGCCTTGCAAAGGCGGTGCTCTGCCAATTGAGCTACGTCCCCGGGGCGGGGCGGACGCCCCGCCGGGTCAGCGGGCGCCGGGAGTGCTGACCGACCCGCTCGTGGCCTCGTGCCACAGGTCGGCCTCGGCCTTGCCGGCCGAGCGCTTGCGGACCAGGGCCAGTGCCCCGGCCGCGGCGGCCGCGAGGGCGAGTCTCTTCAGCACGCGGGTTACCTCCTCGAGGGGAGTTCCCCCCTCGCTGCGAGGGGCCCCGACCGCTCCTCCCGTACGGGAGGGGGCCGGGTGACGCCGGTGGCGCCGGGACACGGGTGGGCCTGGGAGGACTTGAACCTCCGGCCTCATCCTTATCAGGGATGCGCTCTAACCGCCTGAGCTACAGGCCCGTGGACCTCGGACAGCTTACCTGGCCCTTCCCCCGGTCTCGCCGGGGGGTGGTCCGTCCCCCGGCCGCCGGCTCGCGAGGGCCGTCGCCCCGTCCCGGGCACCGCCGCGAGCCTGCGAGCGGCGGGGAGGACGGGGTCTTTCTCAGTCGCGCTCGGAGAGGGTGACCTCCAGGCCGCCGACGAGGTCGGAGCACATGTTGTAGATGAACGCCGCGACGGTGCACAGCGCGGTCATCAGCACGATGTTGATCGCCCCGATGACCGCGGCCCCGCCGAAGACGATGCCCGGGGTGATGACCTCGCCGCTGCCCTCGGCGCCGGACGCGGTGCCGAGCTGGCCGAACAGGTCGTTGAGCGTCTCGAAGACGCCGAGGCCGGACAGGACGCCGTAGAGGATGCCGATGGCGACCATCCAGATGAAGAACATCGCGATCGACAGGACCAGCGAGATCTTCAGCGCCGACCAGGTGTCGATGTGCCGCAGCTGCAGGCGGGCACGACGCGGACCGCGCGCCGCCTTCTGCTGCTTCGGGGAGGCCGCCTTGCCGGTCCCCGTGGCGGCAGCCGAGCTGCCCGCCGCGACCGCACCCTGGACCGGCGCCAGCTGGCCCTCCTGGGCCGACTCCGCGGGTGCCGCGAGCGCGGTCTCGGTCCCGCGGGCGACCGGGGCGTCGCTGCCCCGCGCCGGCGGGGCCTTCGTGGTCGAGACACCCGCCGTGGTCGAGACCGGGCCGCCCGCGACCGGGACCGTGCCGTCGACCGCGGCCTCCTGAGCGCGCTGGGTCCCCGTGCCGGGGATCGACTGCGTGGCCGTCACCGGCGCCTGGCCGTCCGCGACGACGTCCTGGCCGGTGGCCGGCCCCTGCGCCGTGCTGGTGTCCCCAGGCCGGGCCCCGGTGCGCACCGAACCCTGCGTCCGGTCGCTCATGCGAGTCTCCCGTTCCCCGGCGGCCTGCGCCGCTCTCTCGTACCCGGGTGGTCCGGCTCGCGGCCGGGGGCGCCCGGGCGCCGGTCAGATCCGTGGTTGCGTGACCGGAGGAGGCGGAGCGACCGGACCCGGGGCCACGGGCGCTGCGCCTCCTCCGTCATCGCATCCAGACTAGGCTGCGGGCTCGTCGTTGTCCGTCGTCCGCGCGATCGCCACGATCGACACGTCTTCGGGCAAGTTCATGAGCTTGACACCCATGGTGGCGCGGTCCTTGTTGTGCCGCACGCCGTTGACCGGGGTGCGGATGACGCCGCCGCCGGACGTGATGGCGTACAGCTCGTCGCCCAGCCGCACGGCGAGCGCCCCGACCAGCGAGCCCTTGCGGGCCTTCGGGTCTGCGGTGAGCACGCCCTTGCCGCCGCGGCCCTGCGCCGGGTAGTTCTCGATGCCGGTCCGCTTGGCGAAGCCGCGCTCGGTGGCGACGAGGACGTCGACGCCGTCCTCGACCACCATCATCGACAGCAGGTTGTCGTCGGGCGCGAGCGAGATGCCGCGGACGCCCTCGGTGGCCCGGCCCATCGGCCGCAGCTGGTCGTCGTCCGCGCGGAAGCGGATCGACATGGCCTTGCGGCTGACCAGCAGCAGGTCCTGATCCGAGTCGATGAGCGCGGCGCCGACCAGCTCGTCGTTCTCGCGGAGGTTGATCGCGATGACGCCGCCGCTGCGCGGGGAGTCGAAGTCGGTCAGCCGGGTCTTCTTCACCTGACCGCGGGCGGTGGCGAGCACCAGGTACGGCGCGACGCCGTAGTCCTTGATCTGCATCACCTGGGCGATCCGCTCGTCGGGCTGGAACGCCAGGATGTTGGCCACGTGCGCGCCGCGGGCGGTGCGGTTGGCCTCGGGCAGCTCGTAGGCCTTCGCCCGGTAGACCCGGCCCTTGTTGGTGAAGAAGAGGATCCAGTCGTGGGTGGAGCCCACGAAGAAGTGGTCGACGATGTCGTCCTGCTTCAGGGCCGCCCCCATCACGCCCTTGCCGCCGCGGCGCTGCGACCGGTAGAGGTCGCTCTTCGTCCGCTTGGCGTACCCGGTGCGGGTGATGGTGACGACGACCTCCTCCTCGGCGATGAGGTCCTCCATGGAGACGTCGCCGTCGTTCGCCACGAACTTCGTGCGCCGGTCGTCGCCGTACTTCTCCACGATCTCGGCGAGCTCGTCGTGGATGATCTGCCGCTGCCGCTCGGGGGAGTCGAGGATCGCCTGCAGGTCGGCGATGCGGGCCTCGAGCTCGGCCAGCTCGTCGAGGATCCGCTGCCGCTCCAGGGCGGCCAGCCGGCGCAGCTGCATGTCGAGGATCGCGGTGGCCTGGATCTCGTCGATGTCGAGGAGGTCCATGAGGCCGCCACGGGCGGCGTCCGCCGACGGGCTGTTGCGGATCAGCGCGATGACCGCGTCGAGCTGGTCGAGCGCCTTGGCCAGACCGCGCAGGATGTGTGCGCGCTCCTCGGCCTTGCGCAGCCGGTAGCGGGTCCGCCGCTGGATGACCTCGATCTGGTGGGTGACGTAGAGCCGGATCAGCTCGTCGAGCCGCAGCGTGCGCGGCACGCCGTCGACGATCGAGAGCATGTTGCAGCCGAACGTCGTCTGCAGCTGGGTGTGCTTGTAGAGGTTGTTCAGCACGACCTTGGCGACGGCGTCGCGGCGCAGGGTGATGACCAGCCGGCGGCCGACGCGGTCGCTGGACTCGTCGGCGATCTCGCTGATGCCCTGCAGCCGGCCGTCCTTGACCGCCTCGGCGATCGCCTCGGCCAGGTTGTCGGGGTTGACCTGGTACGGCAGCTCGGTGCAGACCAGCTGCACCCGTCCGCGGGCGTCCTCCTCGACGGTGACGACGGCGCGCATGCGCACCGAGCCGCGCCCGGTGCGGTAGGCGTCCTCGATGCCCTCGCGGCCGACGATGAGGCCGGCGGTCGGGAAGTCCGGGCCGGGGATGCGCTGCATGCAGGCGGTGAGCGCCTCCTCCGGCTCGGCGTCCGGGTGGTCGAGCACCCAGAAGACGGCCTCGGCGACCTCGCGCAGGTTGTGCGGGGGCATGTTGGTGGCCATGCCGACGGCGATGCCGGCCGAGCCGTTGATCAGCAGGTTGGGGATGCGCCCCGGCAGGACCAGCGGCTCCTGGTTCTTGCCGTCGTAGTTGGGCTGGAAGTCGACGGTGTCCTCGTCGATGTTGGCCAGCATCTCCATGGCCAGCGGCGTGAGCCGGGCCTCGGTGTAGCGCATGGCCGCCGCCGGGTCGTTGCCCGGGGAGCCGAAGTTGCCCTGGCCGTCGACCAGCGGGTACCGCATGGCCCACGGCTGGGCCAGCCGGACGAGGGCGTCGTAGATCGAGGTGTCGCCGTGCGGGTGGTAGTTACCCATCACCTCACCGACGACGCGGGCGCACTTGACGTAGCCGCGGTCGGGGCGGAAGCCCTGGTCGTACATCGCGAACAGCACGCGGCGGTGCACCGGCTTGAGGCCGTCGCGGACCTCGGGCAGCGCGCGGCCGACGATGACCGACATCGCGTAGTCGATGTAGCTGCGCTGCATCTCCTGCTGGAGATCGACCGGCTCGACGCGGTCGCGGCTGGGGGTTTCGGTCACGGTTCAGATCTCCACGGTTCGGTGCAGAAGAGCGGCAGTCACGCTGTGTCCGGCCCCCTCGCAGGGTCCCGCTGCGAGCCTGCGAGCAGTGGGGGGCGAGGGGGCCTCGGTCACACGTCGAGGAAGCGGACGTCCTTGGCGTTGCGGGTGATGAAGCTGCGGCGGGCCTCGACGTCCTCGCCCATCAGGACGCTGAACAGCTCGTCGGCAGTGGCGGCGTCCTCGAGCGTCACCTGCAGGAGCACCCGGGTCTCCGGGTTCATCGTGGTCTCCCACAGCTCGGTGGCGTTCATCTCGCCGAGGCCCTTGAACCGCTGGATCGCGTCGTCCTTGATCTTGCGGCCCTGCTCGGCGCCGAGCCGGAGCGCGCCTTCCTTCTCCTTGTCGGTGTAGACGTACTCGTCACCCGTCTTGCCGCCCCACTTGATCTTGTACAGCGGGGGCTGTGCGAGGTAGACGTAGCCGGCCTCGACCAGCGGCCGCATGAAGCGGAACAGCAGGGTCAGCAGCAGCGTGCGGATGTGCTGGCCGTCGACGTCGGCGTCCGCCATCAGGATGATCTTGTGATAGCGCAGCTTCGACAGGTCGAACTCGTCGTGGATGCCGGTGCCGAACGCGGTGATCATCGACTGGACCTCGTTGTTCTTGAGGACCCGGTCGATACGCGCCTTCTCGACGTTGATGATCTTGCCGCGGATGGGCAGGATCGCCTGGAACATCGAGTCGCGGCCGGACTTGGCCGAGCCACCCGCCGAGTCGCCCTCGACGATGTAGACCTCGGAGTTGCGCGGGTCGGTCGAGCGGCAGTCGGCGAGCTTGCCCGGCAGCGAGTTGTTGCTCAGCAGGTTCTTGCGCGCGAGCTTGCGGGCGTCCTGCGCCGCGCGGCGGGCGCGGGCCGCGGACGAGGCCTTGGTGATGATCGTCTTGGCCTCGGTCGGGTTGGCCTCGAACCAGTGCGTGATCTGCTCGTTGCAGACCCGCTGGACGAAGCCCTTGACCTCGGTGTTGCCGAGCTTGGTCTTCGTCTGGCCCTCGAACTGCGGGTCGCCGAGCTTCACCGAGACGATCGCGGCGAGACCCTCGCGGATGTCCTCACCCGTGAGCTTCTCGTCCTTCTCCTTCAGCAGCTTCTTCTCGACGGCGTAGCGGTTGACGATCGACGTCAGCGCAGCGCGGAAGCCCTCCTCGTGAGTGCCGCCCTCGTGCGTGTTGATGACGTTGGCGAAGGTGTAGACCGACTCGGAGTACGCGTCGGACCACTGCATCGCGACGTCCACCGACATCCGCATGTCGTTCTTGCCCAGGCCCTCGGCGCCGAAGCCGATGACCGACTTGTGGATCGGGGACTTCTTGGCGTTGATGTGCCTGACGTAGTCCTCGAGGCCGCCGTCGTACCGGTAGGTGATCTCGGTGGCCTCGAACGCCTCCGCCTCGGTGCCGGCCTCGGGGGCCGCCTCGGCGATCGAGATCTCGTCGGCGAGCCCGGTGTCCACCTTGCTGTGCCCGGGGCGCTCGTCGCGCAGGACCATGGTCAGGCCCTTGTTGAGGAAGGCCATCTCCTGCAGCCGCCGGTTGATGGTGTCGAACGAGTAGTGCGTGGTCTCGAAGATGTCGCCGTCGGCCCAGAACGTGACCGCCGAGCCGCGCTTCTTCGTCGGGCCGACCTTCTCCAGCGGCCCGGCCTTGGCCAGGTCGTAGCGCTGGAACCACTCGGCGCCGTCGCGCCAGACGTTCACCTCGAGCCGCTTGGACAGTGCGTTGACCACGGTGACGCCGACGCCGTGCAGACCACCGGAGACGCCGTAGCTCTTGCCGTCGAACTTCCCGCCCGCGTGCAGGACGGTCATGATCACCTCGAGCGTGGGCCGCTTCTCCACCGGGTGCATGTCGACCGGGAAACCACGGCCGTTGTCCTCGACCCGGACGCCGCCGTCGGCCAGCAGGGTGACCCGGACGGTGTCGCAGTAGCCGGCGAGCGCCTCGTCGACGGCGTTGTCGACGACCTCCCACACCATGTGGTGCAGGCCGCGCTCACCGGTGGAGCCGATGTACATACCGGGGCGCTTGCGCACCGCCTCGAGACCCTCGAGGACGGTGATGGAGCTGCCGGAGTAGGCGTTCTCGGTCTGGGGTCGTGCGACCACGTGGGGCCCTTCTGTCGCGCAACCGGCGCACGGCACCCCCGCGGCGGAGCGGGGGGCACGACGGCGTAGAGAGGCACTGGGGCCGGTTGCTGGCGGTTCCTGCCGTCCAGGATACCGGGTCCTACGACAAGAACGTCGCCGTCCACGCCCTGAGCGCGTCCCTGCGCCTCTCGCGGCTCGTCCGCCACCCCCGGTGGCGGGCCCCGGGTCGACACGCCGTCCCGGGGCCGCCTGGGCCCCCGGTTCAGTTGACGGGGCCGCCCTTGGTGAACCGGTCGGGGTCCAGCGGGGGCACGGCGGGACCGGTCCGCCGGTTGACGAGGACGGTGACGCCCCAGAGGGCGACGCCGATCACGAGCAGGACGCCGGCGATGCGGTACTGCTCGGTCGGCCGGCCGGCCCACGGCGTGGCGAGGAAACCGCAGGCCAGCGCCCCGACGACGGGCAGCACGGTCGGGGTGCGGAAGTGGTCCTCGTCGACCTGGTCCTTGCGCAGCACCAGGACGGCGACGTTGACGACGGTGAACACGATGAGCAGCAGCAGCGCCGTCGTGCCGCCCAGGGCCGGCACCGCACCCACGAAGGTGATCAGGCCGAAGGCCAGCGCGGTGGTGAAGAGGATCGCCGTGGTGGGCGTGCGACGGGTGGCGTGCACCTTGCCCAGCAGCGGCGGCAGCACGTGCTGCCGGCTCATCCCGTAGACCAGCCGGCTGGCCATGAGCATGTTGATGAGCGCGGAGTTGGCGACGGCGAACATCGTGATGACGCCGAAGATCCCGACCGGGAACCCGGGTGCGCCGGCCTCCACCACCTGCAGCAGCGGGGTGTCGCCCTCGCTCAGCCGCTCGGCCGGCACCAGCGCGATCGCCGAGATCGACACCAGCACGTAGATCAGGCCGGTGAGGCACAGACCGGCGAGCAGCACCTTGGGGAAGATCTTCCGCGGGTGCTTGCACTCCTCGGCCATGTTCACCGAGTCCTCGAAGCCGACCATCGCGAAGAACGCCAGCCCGGTCGCCGCGATCACCCCGCCCACCACCGAGCGGTCCCCGGTGTCGATCTCGGTCACCCGGCCGAAGTCGCCCTCGCCCAGCCCCAGCGCCCAGACGCCGACCCCGATGACGATGAGCAGTCCCGAGAGCTCCACGCAGGTGAGCACCACGTTGGTCTTGACGCTCTCGCCGACCCCCCGGTGGTTGACCAGGGCCACCAGGGACATGAAGCCCAGGCCGATGAGCGTGATGCCGACGCCCTCCTCGATGCCCAGGCCGAAGACGTTGGCGAAGTTCGCGCTGAACGCCCGCGCCGCGGTGGACGCCGACGTGATGCCGGAGCTCATCACCGCGAAGGCGACCAGGAACGTGACGAAGTGGATGCCGAACGCCTTGTGGGTGTACAGCGCCGCGCCCGCGGCCTGGGGGTACTTGGTGACCAGCTCCAGGTAGCTGAACGCGGTGACCAGCGCGACGAGGAACGCGACCAGGAACGGCAGCCAGACGACGCCGCCGACCTGGGCCGCCACCTGGCCGGTGAGCGCGTAGATCCCGGTGCCCAGGATGTCGCCGACGATGAACAGCAGCAGCAGGCCGGGGCCCATCACCCGCTTGAGCGTGGGCTGACCGTCCTCGGTCCGGTCGGCGACCGGGCTGGTCTCGGCCATGGCTGCCTCCTGCAGGGCTCGTCCCGGTGTCCGACCGCCGTTGGCCAGGCTGCCCCGCCGATGGTGGACCGTGGCCGACCCGCCCGCGACCGGAGCGGGACGACCGGCGGAGCCGGACACTGGGGCATGACCGAACCCGCCGCCACCCCGAAGACCTGCCTCGTCACCGGCGCGACCGGCTACATCGGCGGGCGGCTGGTGCCCGAGCTGCTGGCCGCCGGTCACCGCGTGCGGGTGATGACCCGCTCGCCGGAACGGCTGCGCGACCACCCGTGGGCCGGGCAGGTCGAGGTGGCCCGCGCGGACGCCGGGGACGCCGAGGCGGTCGCGGCCGCGTGCGACGGGGTCGACGTCGTCTACTACCTGGTCCACGCGCTGGGCGCCGGCCCGGCGTTCGAGGAGACCGACCGGCGGACGGCGCAGGTGGTCGCGGGGGCCGCCCGCGAGGCCGGCGTCGGCCGGCTGGTCTACCTCGGCGGGTTGGAGCCGCAGGACGAGGAACTGTCCCCGCACCTGCGGTCGCGGGCGGAGGTGGCGCGGATCCTGCTCGAGTCGGGCGTCCCGACGGTGGTGCTGCGGGCGGCGGTGGTGCTGGGCTCGGGGTCGGCGTCCTTCGAGATGCTCCGGTACCTCACCGAGCGGCTCCCGGTGATGGTCACGCCGCGGTGGGTGCACAGCCGGATCCAGCCGATCGCGATCCGCGACGTGCTGCGCTACCTCGTCGGGTGCGCGCAGCTGCCGGCCGACGTCCACCGCTGCTTCGACATCGGCGGCCCCGACGTCATGAGCTACGCCGAGATGATGCAGCGGTTCGCGATCGTGACCGGCCTGCCGCGGCGGCGGATCCTGCCCGTGCCGCTGTTCACGCCGTCGCTGTCCAGCCACTGGGTCGGGCTGATCACGCCGGTGCCGGCCGGGATCGCCCGCCCGCTGGTCGAGTCGCTGCGCAACACCGTCGTCTGCACCGAGCACGACATCGCGCGGTACGTGCCCGATCCGCCAGAGGGGCTGCTCGGGTTCGAGGAGGCGGCGCGGCTGGCGGTGCAGCGGGTGAAGGACGCCGCGGTGGTCACCCGCTGGTCGTCGGCGTCGGTGCCCGGGGCGCCGTCGGACCCGCTGCCGACCGACCCCGACTGGGCCGGCGGCAGCCTCTACGTCGACGAGCGGACGCGGGCGACCACGGCGTCGCCGGCGGCCCTGTGGCAGGTGGTCGTGGGGATCGGCGGTGACACCGGCTGGTACTCGTTCCGGCTCGCGTGGGAGGTGCGCGGCCTGCTGGACCGGGCGGTCGGCGGAGTGGGCCTGCGCCGGGGTCGGCGGTCACCGCGGGACCTCTACGTCGGCGAGGCCCTCGACTTCTGGCGGGTCGAGGAGATCGAGGACGGCCGGCTGCTGCGGCTGCGCGCCGAGATGCGGGTGCCCGGCCTGGCCTGGCTGGAGTTCCACGTGGAACAGGACGGCGAGCAGCCGCTGCTGCGGCAGACCGCGACGTTCAAGCCGCAGGGACTGTTCGGTCACCTGTACTGGTGGGCGCTCGTCCCGTTCCACGGGTTCGTGTTCGGCGGGATGCTGCGCAACATCTGCCGCGAGGCCGAGGCGAGGACGGCGCAGGCCGGCGAGAAGCGCTCCCGGGAGGACGACGCCGCCTGACAGCGCGGCCTCGGTGTGCGCCGGTGGGCAGTTCCCGGCCCGGGAACTGCGCGTCAGCGCACACGGTCGACGCCGGGTCAGACGAGGAGCTGGGCGGCGGCGAGCTCGCGGTAGAGGGGGCTGGACTCGACCAGCTCGTCGTGGGTGCCGCGGGCGACGACCCGGCCGTGGTCGAGCACCACGATCTGGTCGCTGTCGAGCACCGTCGACAGCCGGTGGGCCACCACGAGCAGCGCCCGGTCCTCCGCCGCCGCGGCGAGGGTCTGCCGGAGCAGCTGCTCGTTGCGGGCGTCGAGGCTGGCGGTCGGCTCGTCGAGCAGCAGCAGCGCCGGGCGGGCCAGCAGCGACCGGGCGATCGCCAGGCGCTGCCGCTCCCCGCCCGACAGCAGCACGCCGTCGTCGCCCACCGGGACGTCGAGCCCCCGCGGCGAGCGCTGCACCACCTCGGTGAGCCCGACGTCGGCGAGCACCGCCCACAGCTCCGGGTCGGTCGCGCCCGGCGCGGCCAGCAGCAGGTTGTCCCGGACCGAGCCGGCCAGCACCGGGGCCTCCTGCTCGACGTAGCCCAGCCGTGCGCGCAGGGCGGCCCGCGGCAGGTCGCGCACGTCCGTGCCCGCCCACCGGATCACGCCGCCGTCCAGCGGGTAGAAGCCCTCCACCAGCGCGAGCACCGTCGACTTGCCCGCGCCCGAGGGCCCGACCAGGGCCACGCGGGAGCCGGCGGGGACGGCGAGGGACACCCCGCGCAGCACCCCGGTGCCGTCCGGGTAGCCGAAGGTGACGTCGTCCAGCTCGAGCAGCGGTACCGCGCGGGACGGCGGCGTCGCGGGGACGGGCAGCACCGCGCCGCCGCGCTCGGGCCGGGCGTCGTCCTCCGGCGCCAGCGCCAGGATCTCCTGCACCCGCGCCAGCGCGCCGAGCCCCATCTGGATCTGGTTCCACGCGCCGATCGCCTGCCCCAGCGGCATGACCAGCAGGAACAGGTAGAGGATGAACGCGACCAGGTCCGCGACGGCGATCGACCCGGCGGCCACCCGGTACCCGCCGAGCCCGAGGACGGCGAGGAACGCACCCTGGACGGCGATCGAGCCGGCGGGGGAGACCAACGCCTCGAGCCGGGCCACCCGCACCCCGGCGTCGTACGCCCGGCCCGCGCTCGCGCCGACGACCTCCACCTCGCGGCCGGTGGCGCTGCTGGCCCGGATGGTGCGCACCGCCGACAGCGCCCGCTCCACGGCCGCCGTCATCGCGCCGACCTCCTCCTGGGCCTGCTTCGACAGCCGGCGCACCCCGCGGGACACCGTGGCCACCACCGCGACCCCGATCGCGACCGACACCACCGTGACCAGCAGCAGCCAGCCGTCGACCAGCGCCATCGCCACCAGCGCACCGGCGCCGACCACCACCGAGCCGAGGATGTCGACGACGCCGGAGGTGACCGTGGCCCGCAGCAGCGTGGTGTCGGCGCCCACCCGCGACATGAGGTCGCCGGTCCGCCGCCGGTCGTACTCGGCGACCGGCAGCCGCAGCAGCCGGTCGGCCAGCGTCCGCCGGGTGGAGAGCACCACGCCCTCGGCGGTGCGCTGCAGCAGGTACTGCTGGAACGCCGACAGCGCCGAGGACGCGACCAGGACGACGACCAGCGTGAGCACCGCCGGCAGCAGCGCCCGCCCCGCACCCACCGCCTCGATGACCCGGGCGACCAGCGCCGGCTGGGCCAGCGCGCCGGCGGCCGCGACCAGCGACAGCCCGGCCGCGGCGAGCAGGGGGCGGCGGTGCGGGCGCAGCAGCGGCAGCAGCTCCCGCAGCCCGGCCGACGGCGACGGTGCCGGCGCCAGCTCGGTCACGCGCCCGCGGCCAGGGCGCCGACGATCGCGGTGAGCAGCCGGGCGTGGTGCTCGATCAGCTCGGGGCGGTGGCCGTCGGGGCGGATCGCGGCGACGAAGCCGCCCGCCCAGCCCCCTCCGTGCCCGGCCGTCGTCCAGAACTCGTCGCCGTCGTCGGTGCCGAGCAGCAGGCCGCGCACCGTCGTGTCCTCCACCAGCCGCCGGACGGCGGGGCCGTCCTCGGCGGCCAGCAGCACCCACCGGGCGTCGAACACCGGGTCGCCGCTGGGCACCTGTGCCAGCCCGCCGGTGCGGTGCTTCCAGAACCGGGCGGGGGACAGCCGCAGCCGCGGCACCGTGCCGAGCACCGGCGCGGCGGTGACGGCGTACTCGGGGACGGCGTAGCGGCCCGAGGCGTAGAGGACGTCGAAGGCGACCAGGTCCAGCGACCCGTAGCGGCCACGCATCACGCCGGCCGGACGGTGGTCCTTCGTGGCCCGCACCGGCGCGGTGGTGACCAGCTCGGCCAGGACGGCGTCCTGCGGAGCGGTGCCGTCGGAGATGTCCCAGCCGTGCTGGATCGCCCAGCCCTGCGCGCCGACCGGGTCGCCCTGGTAGGCGAAGACCCGCTCCAGCTCGCTCGGCGTGCGCGGGCGGCGGCCGCCGAACCCCCCGGCCCCGGCCGGCTGCTCACCCACGGTCTGCGGCTGGACCGGGCGCTCGGGCTCCGCGGCCGGGAGGTCCCAGCCGGGCGGCTGCCACGCCGGCTCGGGCTGCGGCGGCTCGGCCGGCCGGTCGGGTGCCGGACCCGGGGTGTCCCCCTTGCCCAGGTGGACCGGCTCCCGCCAGCCGCTGCCCTCGTCGGGCCGGTCGTCGAAACCGTCGCGATCGCGGTCGCCGGGGCTGCTCATCGCTGCATCGTCCTCCCGGAGCGGCCCGGTCCCGGGCGGCGCTCCTATCCGTACGTGTCGCGCGGCCCCCGCCCGCGGACCGACCGCGGACCCTTCTTCCAGCTCGGGGCCGTCGGTCCGACAACGCGCAGCCGGGTCACGACGTCCCCGCCGATCGAGGCGCGCAGCCGGCCCAGGATGGTCGGGGCCAGCAGCCGCAGCTGGGTGGCCCACGCCGTGGACTCGGCGATGACCAGCAGCTCGCCGTCGTTCAGGGTCTGCGGGGCGCAGTGCGCGGCGATGTCCGGCCCCACCAGGGCCGACCAGCGGCCGAAGACGGCGCCCACCTTGGTGTGCTCGGTCCAGTCCTGCGCGCTGACCAGCGAGTCGACCAGCCGGCCGAGCGGCTGGGGGTCGTCGTCGCCCGGGCGGGCACCGGTCCAGGTGCGCCGCGGGCCGGCGATCCGCCGCCGGGTGGGCCGCGGCCGGGACGCCGACGCGGCGCGGGCGGCCTCCAGCGCCGCCCGCGCGATGTCGCTCGGCCGCCCCTGGTCCGAGGTCACCGCGCACCCTCCTCGAGCACCGCGCCGTCCACGGCCCCATCCTCGGCCGCCGCGGCCCGGGACGGAACCGCCTGCCCCCCGGCGACCTGCACGACGGTGCGGCGCAGCTCCGTCGGGACGTCGTCGAGCACGGCCGCGGTGATCAGCGTCTGCTCGGCCGAGCGCGCCACCGCCGCCAGGGCCGCCCGCCGCTCGGCGTCGAGGGTGGCGAAGACGTCGTCCAGCAGCAGGACCGGCTCCTCGCCGTCGGACCGGAGCAGGGCGAAGCAGCCCAGCTTGAGCGCGAGCGCCAGCGACCAGGACTCCCCGTGGCTGGCGAACCCCTTCGCCGGCATCGACCCGAGGGAGATGACCAGGTCGTCGCGGTGCGGCCCGACCAGCGTCATCCCGCGGTCGACCTCCTCGCCGCGGCGCTCGGCCACGCGCTCGCGCAAGGCCGCGCTGAGCTCGGCGACGTCGGGCAGGCGGTCCCCCGGCGGCAGCGGCGTCCCGTCCCCGGCCAGCGGCACGGTGCTCGCGTAGCCGAGGGCCGCGACCGCCGCGTCGGCCCCGGCGACGTCGGCGTAGGAGCGGGCGACGTGCGGGCCGAGCTCGGCGACCAGCCGGAGCCGGGCGGCGAGCAGCTGACCCCCGAGCTCGACGAGGTGGCCGTCCCAGACGTCGAGGGTGGCCAGGGCGTTGCCGCGGGCCAGCCGGGCGGTCTTCAGCAGGGCGTTGCGCTGCTTGAGCACCCGGTCGTAGTCGCTGCGCACGCCGGCCAGCCGCGGGGTGCGGCTGACCAGCAGGTCGTCGAGGAAGCGCCGGCGCTCGCCGGGGTCGCCGCGGACGAGCACGAGGTCCTCCGGAGCGAAGAGCACGGTCTTCACCAGGCCGAGCAGCTCCCGCGGCCGCGGCAGGGCGGCGCGGTTGACCCGCACCCGGTTGGCCCGGCCCGGGTTGATCTCGATCTCGACGAGCAGCTCGCGGTCCTCCCGGCGCAGCGCGGCACGCACCACCGCCTGCGGTGCGCCCTGCCGGACCAGCGGGGCGTCGCTGGCGACCCGGTGGCTGCCCATCGTGGCGAGGTAGCCGACGGCCTCGACGAGGTTGGTCTTGCCCTCGCCGTTGCGGCCGACGAAGACCGTCGGTCCCGGGGTCAGCGCGATGTCCACCCGGTCCCAGTTGCGGAAGGAGCCGAGCTGCAGGTGCCGCAGGTACACCTCAGCATCCCGTGGGTGACGTGCTGGAACGGCCGCCCTTCAGGGTCCCGCGCCGAGCGTGCGAGGCGTGGGGGGAAGGGTGGTCCTTTCTCATGCGGGGCGCTCGGCCTCCTGCTGCCGGACCGCCTGCACCGCGTGACCACCGAACTGCTGGCGCAGCGCGGCGACGGCCTTCATCGTCGGGGAGTCCTCCTGCCGCGAGGAGAACCGGGCGAACAGCGACGCGGCGATCGTCGGCATGGGGACGGCGTTCTCGATGGCCTGCTCGACGGTCCACCGGCCCTCGCCGGAGTCCTCCGCGTAGCCCCGAATCTTCTCCAGCTCGGGGTCCTCCTCCAGCGCGCGGACCAGCAGGTCCAGCAGCCAGGAGCGGATGACCGTGCCCTGGGTCCAGGACTTGACCACCCCGGGCACGTCCTCGATCAGGTCGACGGCGGCCAGCAGCTCGTAGCCCTCGCCGTAGGCCTGCATCATCGCGTACTCGATGCCGTTGTGGACCATCTTCGAGAAGTGGCCGGCGCCGACCGGTCCGGCGTGCACGAACCCCGCGCCGGGCATCTCCTGGCCGGACTCGTCCACCGGCGACGGTGGCCTCAGGGCGTCGAAGACCGGCTGCACCTTGGCGACGTCGTCCTTCGTCCCGCCGACCATCAGCGCGTAGCCGTTCTCCAGGCCCCAGACCCCGCCGGAGACGCCGGCGTCGATGTAGCCGATGCCCTTCTCGCGGAGCATCACGTCGTGGATCTGGTCGTCGGTGTACTTCGAGTTGCCGCCGTCGACGACCACGTCACCGGGGCTGAGCAGCTCGCCCAGCTCCTTGACGGTGGCCTTCGTGGGGTCCCCGGCCGGGACCATGACCCACACCACGCGCGGTGCCGACAGCGCCTCGACCAGCGCCGGCAGGCTGTCGACGTCCCGCCGGTCGGGGTGGTGGTCGAACCCGATCACCTCGTGACCGGCGCGGCGCAGCCGCTCCCGCATGTTGCCGCCCATCTTGCCCAGACCGATCAGCCCCAGCTGCACGACAACAGTCCCCTCGTTCGCGATCACGGTTCTCGGCTCATCGTGCCCGGCGGACGGCCCTCCTGCAGGGTCCCGCCGCGCGCTCGCGAACGGTGGGGGGCAGGAGGGTCCATCTCACCCGGGCAGGCGCACCGGCATGATCAGGTAGCGGTAGCTGCCCGGCCGCTCGGCCGGACGGGACGCCGCCTGGTCGTCGTCGGCCGCCGGCTCCTCCACCCCGGAGAGCACGGCCGGCTTGAGCGGGCTGGTGAAGTCCATCCGCGCCCGGCTGGTGTGCACCGCCGCCAGCCCGTCGAGCAGGAACGTCGGGTTGAAGCCGATGGTCAGCGGCTCGCCCTCGAACTCGACGTCGCAGCGCTCCTCGGCCTGGCCCTCGTCGTCGGACCCGCCGGCCCGCAGCGTGACCTGGCCGGGGGTGAACTCACAGCGCAGCGGGGTGCCGCGCTCGGCGACCAGGGCGACGCGCTTGGCGGCGTCGGTGAACAGCCCGACCGGCAGCACGGCGTTGGCCTGCGAGTCGTTGGGCATGATCGCGCGGTACTTGACGAACTCGGCGTCCAGCAGCCGGGTCGTGGTCTGCCGGTCCTTGCCCGAGAGGCCGAGGATGCCCTCGCCGGAGCCGCTGGAGGACAGCGAGACGACGATCTCCGGGCCACTGGTCAGCGTCTTCGCTGCGTCGGCCAGCGTGCGGGCGGGCACGAGCACCGCCGCCGACAGGCCAGGGGTCTCCGGGCGCCAGGCGAACTCGCGCACCGCCAGCCGGTAGCGGTCGGTGGCGGCGAGGGTGACCAGGTCGTCCTCGATCTCCAGCCGGACGCCGGTGAGCATCGGCAGCGTGTCGTCCCGGCCGGCGGCGATGGCCACCTGGCCGACCGCCTCGGCGAAGACGTCGCTGTCCACGACGCCGGCCGACGAGGGCATCGACGGCAACGATGGGTAGTCCTCCACCGGGAGCGTCGGCAGGCTGAACCGCGCGTTGCCGCAGGCGATCGCCAGGCGTGGGCCCTCCGCGGTGATGTCCACCGGGTGCGGCGGCAGCGCGCGGGTGATCTCGGCGAGCAGCCGCCCGGGCACCAGGGCCCGGCCGCTCTCCGACGCCTGCACGTCGACCTCCGCGCGTGCGGACACCTCGTAGTCGAAGCCCGACACCGACAGCTGACTGCCGTCGACCTCGAGCAGGATGCCGGCCAGGACCGGCACCGACGGCCGGGGCGGCAGGCTGCGCGCCGTCCAGGCGACGGCATCGGCGAGCACCTCACGTGCCACCCGGAACTTCATGACCTGATCCACCCCAGCTCTGTGCGTGCTCCTCCTGCTGCGGTGCTCATCGTGCCTTCTGGGGGCGACATGCGGGTAACCGCGGCCCCCATCGGGTCACTCCCAGCGCTGCTTCCCCACCCAGAGTGTGGTTCAAGGACTCCTCGGAACAACTCCCTCATCTTCGTCATCACTGGTGTGGAAGCTGGGGATCGAGCCCGTCCGCGCAGGTCAGCGCCGAAGTCGACATGTTGGCGGACTGTGGGTGGATCGTCCCCGTCCGGTGTCGACACGTGGACATCTCGACGTCCGTGCACACCGGTCGCCGTCCGTCCACGTCCTGTCCCATGGTTCCCCCAGGGTCCGTCCCCAGGTGGTGTGCACGACCGGGAGGCGTGAGCCGGCCGACGGCGGGGTAGTGCGGTCCGGAGACGGAGAACGAGCAGGTCAACGACGAGGTACCCCGATCCGGGCGGCTCGCCCCGTCCGGGGTGTCCGTGACGTGCCGTGAGCCCGTCGGTACGAGATACCCCCAGCCTGTGCACATTCCTGGGGACAACTCGTCGACGAGTCGACCGAGGTCACCCGTCCGGGGGACCCGGAGGCCACCGTCTCCGCGGTGGGGAGCGCACACCGGCCACCCACAGGCTTGTGGACAGCCGGCCGTCCGGTCACTGCCGGGCGCGGCTCTTGATGCGGGCCGTGAGCTCGGTCACCTGGGTGTAGGTGGCGCGGCGCTCGCTCATCAGGTTGGTGATCTTCTTGACCGCGTGCATGACCGTGGTGTGGTCCTTGCCGCCGAACGAGGCGCCGATCCGGGGCAGGGAGAGCTCGGTCAGCTCGCGGCACAGGTACATCGCGATCTGCCGGGCGTTGACCAGCGTGCGGCTGCGGTTGGAGCCCTGCAGCTCCTCCATCGTCACGGAGAAGTACTCGGCCGTGGCCGCCATGATGATCGCCGCGGTGATCTGCGGGCCCTGCTCGTCGCTGATCAGGTCCTTGAGCACCAGCTCGGCCAGCGGCAGGTCCACCTGCTGCTTGTTGAGGCTGGCGAAGGCGGTGACCCGGATGAGCGCGCCCTCGAGCTCGCGGATGTTGGTCTGCACCTTGCTGGCGATGAACTCGAGCACCGCGTCGGGCACCTGCAGCCGCTCGCCGTAGGCCTTCTTCCGCAGGATCGCGATGCGGGTCTCGAGGTCCGGCGCCTGGACGTCGGTGATCAGGCCCCACTCGAAGCGGGTGCGCAGCCGGTCCTCCAGCGTCGTCAGCTTCTTCGGCGCGCGGTCGGAGGTGATGACGATCTGCTTGCTGGCGTTGTGCAGCGTGTTGAAGGTGTGGAAGAACTCCTCCTGCGTCCGCTCGGCGCGCTCCAGGAACTGGATGTCGTCGATGAGCAGGAAGTCGATGTCCCGGTAGCGACGGCGGAAGTCCTCGGCGCGGCCGGAGTGCACCAGGTTGATGAACTCGTTGGTGAACTCCTCGGTGCTCACGTACCGCACCCGGACGTTGGGGAACATCCGCGCCGCGTAGTGCCCGATCGCGTGCAGCAGGTGGGTCTTGCCCAGCCCGGAGTCGCCGTAGATGAACAGCGGGTTGTAGGCGCGGGCCGGCGCCTCGGCCACGGCGACCGCGGCGGCGTGGGCGAACCGGTTGCTGTTGCCGATGACGAAGCTGTCGAAGACGTACTTCGGGTTCAGCCCCGGATCCTGCGCGCCGGCCGGCGCACGCCGGTCCCCGAACAGCGGCACGGCGTCACCGCCGCGGGCGGACGACGCGCGGCTGTCCCCCCGGCGGCCGCGGCCGGCGGGGGCGGGCGCCTCGTCGGGCTGCCCGCCGCCGGTGTCGAGGTCGAACGGCAGCACGGCGGCGCCGTCGTCGTCGGGCTCGCTGCCACCCCAGTCCCGCTGCGGGCGGGAGGGCCGGCCGGACGGCCGGCGGGCCGGCGGGCTCCAGTCGGTGGGCGTCCACTCCTCGCCCTCCCGGGCCGGCGGCGGGAGGTCCTGCCCGGGACGCTCGGCGACGTCGCGCTCCCAGGTCAGCGGCCGGGTCACGTCGGTGCGCACCCCGAAGGCGCTGCGGCCGTCGTCGGCGCGGTCGCGGGTCTCCCGGTCCTCCTCGGCCCGCTGCGCCTCGACCGCCGACCACCGCCGCCGGGTCGGAACCGGATCGTGCGGCGGCTCGACGGGCTCGGCCGGGGTGTCCTCGACCTGGACGGCGACGCGGATGTCGCGGCCCAGGTGCTCGGACAGGGCCTCGGCGAGCACCCGCCGCATCCGCGACTCGAGCACGGTCTGGGTGAACTCGTTCGGGGCCGACAGCACCGCCGTGTCCTCGAACACCCCGACCGGCCGGGTCAGGTTGAGCATCGCGTTCTGCTGCGGGGACAGGCTCGTGGCCAGCCGCTCGCGGATCTGGTCCCAGACCGTCGCCAGGTCAACCGTGGCATCGGCCATGGCCGTGTCCTCCCCGATTCCGTGTGTCGTCGCCCCACCGAGGCCGCTGACTGCCGGGCGCCGTCGTCCCCCGGTCAGTCCCCCGCTGTGGACATCCGGACACACGGTGTCCACACCGGTGTCCACAGGCTGTGCACGACCAGCGGCAGGATCGGCCGGCATCCGCGGGTGCGGACCGGGCAGAGGCGTCGTCGCTGGTCAGGAACGGGATGGGAGGTTCTCGGAGTGGTCGCGGTGGTCGGTCGACCCAGCGGGGCGGCCCCTGCGCCGGACTCGGATGTCCGGTGTGGAGCGACGGCGACGCTAACAGCCTCATCCACAGCCCGGCAACGACGCGGGACGGCCGTTGCCGCGCGCCGCCGGGCGTGTCGCGAGCCTCGCGCGGCGCGTCGTCGCCGTCGGGCGTCGGGTGTGGTGGAGCCTGGGCAGTCGGCGTCCGGGCGGCCTCCGGCACTCCGCGTTCCTCGGCTATGCTGGTCGGAGTCTGTGGACGGCGGACGGCGGGGGCCTGACCGGTCACCTCGTCCGGACCGTCCTTCGCGCGTGCCCGCCCACCGGTGGGTGCGCACCGTCGATGTCGTGTAGTGGGAGTACCTCGTGAGCAAGCGCACGTTCCAGCCGAACAACCGCCGCCGGTCCAAGACCCACGGCTTCCGGCTGCGGATGCGCACCCGCGCCGGGCGGGCGATCATCGCCGGCCGCCGGCGCAAGGGCCGCGAGAAGCTCTCCGCCTGAGGTGTTGCCCGCGCAGGCACGCCTGCGCCGGCGTCCGGAGTTCACCGCGGTCGTCCGGTCCGGCAGGCGCGCCGGACGGCCGACCATGGTGCTCCACTACCTCCCCGAACGGCCCGTGACCCCGGGTGCCGGCCCCGCCGGTGGCCCCGGTGGTCCACGGGCCGGCTTCGTGGTGGGCAGGGCCGTGGGCAACTCCGTCGTCCGGCACCGGGTGACCCGGCGGCTGCGCGCGGTGGTGATGGGCGAGCTGCACCGGGTGCCGCCGTCGGCGGACCTCGTGGTGCGTGCCCGGCCGGAGGCGGCGTCCGCCAGCTCTGCCGACCTGCGTCGCGACCTCGCCGCCGGCCTGGACCGGGTGCTCGGCGCGCGGGCGCGCGTCTCGTGACCACCACCCCGGCGAGGCCCGCCCCCGGCTCCCGCGGCGCGGTGGGCCGGGCGCTGCTGGCCGCGGTGCGCTTCTACCAGCGGGCGATCAGCCCGGCGCTGCCACCGCGGTGCCGCTTCGCCCCGACGTGCAGCGCGTACGCCGCCGAGGCGATCGCCGTCCACGGCGCCGCGCGGGGCAGCTGGCTCGCGCTGCGCCGGCTGCTCAAGTGCGCCCCCTGGCACCCCGGCGGGTTCGACCCCGTTCCGCCGGCGCGCGGCGCGGCTCCCGGATCCGACGAAGCCCACCCCCCGGCTCCCCGCCGGGCACCCCAGCAGGAGGCTGGCGTTGCTTGACTGGCTGTACACCGCCATCTCCTGGGTCCTGGCCCGGTGGCACTCGGTCTGGAACCTGGTCTTCCAGGACCCCGACGCGGGCACCGGGCTCTCGGGCCTGGCCTGGGCCCTGTCGATCGTGTTCCTCGTCGTCACGATCCGGCTGATCCTCTTCCCGCTGTTCGTCAAGCAGGTCAAGTCGCAGCGGGCGATGCAGGAGATCCAGCCGGAGATCCAGAAGCTGCGCAAGCAGTACGGCAGCGACAAGCAGGGCTTCAGCCAGGCGATGATGGCGCTGCAGAAGGAGCGCGGGGTCAACCCGCTGGCCGGCTGCCTGCCGATCCTCCCGCAGATCCCGGTCTTCCTGTCGCTGTTCCACGTCCTGCGCCGGCTGGCTCCCGGCGCGGAGGGGCTCTACGGGTGGAGCGACGAGCTCACCGACGAGGCCGCCCGGGCGCCGTTCTTCGGGGCGCCCATCTCCTCCTCGTTCAGCATGAGCGGGGCCAAGGAGGAGGCGATCCTGGCGATCGCCTCCTACGCGAACATCCGCGTGGTCGCGTTCATCCTCATCGTGGTCATGTGCGTGACGACCTTCATCACGCAGAAGCAGATCATGCGGCGGTCGGGGCCGGTCGAGGGCCAGGCCGCCATGGTGCAGAAGCTGCTGCTCTACGGCATGCCGCTGAGCCTCTTCGTCACCGGCTTCTTCTTCCCGATCGGCGTCCTCCTCTACTGGTTCACCAACAACCTGTGGACCCTCGGCCAGCAGTTCTTCATCCTGCGCAAGATGCCGCCGCCCGGCTCCCCCGCCGCCCTCGCGAAGGCCGCCGCTGACAAGCCGGCCATCGACCCGAAGTCCCTCGCGCCCAAGCCCGGCGCCAAGCCGGTCCGCCCGAAGCCCGGCCGCCCGGCCGACACCTCGGCACCGGTCGACATGACCAAGCGCAGTGACACCCCGGCCCCCGTGGACGGCGACGACGTGCTGCCGCCGGGTGCGACCGCGTCGGGCGCCAACGGCAAGCCGCCGGCCGGCCGTGGTCAGCCCGGTCGCCCGCGCAGCGGTAGCGGCAGCGGGGGCGGGCGTGGCAGCCAGGGTCCGGCCAACCGCGGGAAGCGCAAGCGCCGCTGACCCGGCGCTGCGGCGTCCGGCGCGGACGTCCGCCGGCCCTGCGGCCCGCCATCGACCACCGGGGAACCCCGGACGCCCGCTCCGACTGGGAGGAACAGCCATGAGCGCCCCGCAGCACCCCACCGACACGACCGCGACCGCCGAGGCGACCTCGGGTGCCGTCCTCAGCCCCGTGCCGGCCGACACCCCCCCGACCCAGCCGGACCTGCCCGATCCGGACGACGACGGCGCCGACGCCCTCGTGGAGCCGGCCGACACCGAGGTCGACACCGCGGACGACGTCGAGGCCGAGACCGAGGACGACGTCGACGGCGACTCCCGGAGCCGCGACGACCTGCTCGTCCGCGAGGGCGACGTGGCCGGCGACTACCTCGAGCGGCTGCTCGACATCCTCGACGTGGACGGCGACATCGACCTCGACGTCGAGGGTGACCGTGCCTCCGTCGCGATCGTCGGCGGGCAGCTGACCGACCTGGTCGGCCCCGACGGCTCGGTGCTCGAGGCCCTGCAGGAACTGACCCGGCTGGCCGTGGCACAGTCCACCGGCGTCCGCAGCCGGCTGATGCTCGACATCAGCGGATTCCGGGCCAAGCGGCGCGCCGACCTCACCACGCTGGCCGCCGAGGCGGCCCGCCGGGTGGCCGGCAGCCGCCAGCCCGAGCGGCTGGCCGCGATGAACCCGTTCGAGCGCAAGGTCGTCCACGACGTCATCGCCGGCGTGGCCGGGGTGCACAGCGAGTCGGAGGGCGAGGAGCCCAACCGCCGCGTCGTCGTCCTCCCCGACAAGTGAGTTCGGCGCCGGAGACCCCACCCGCCCCACCGGCCCCAGCCGTGGCGCGGCGGGTCTTCGGGGACGCCCTGCCGGCGGCCGAGCGGTACGTCGCCCGGCTGGCCACCGACGGCGTCACCCGCGGCCTCATCGGGCCGCGCGAGGTGCCGCGGCTGTGGGAGCGGCACGTGCTCAACAGCGCAGCCGTGGCCGAGGCCGTCCCCCCGGGCGCCGCGGTGGTGGACGTCGGCAGCGGGGCCGGGCTGCCCGGCGTCCCGCTGGCCCTGGCGCGACCGGACCTCCGGTTGACCCTGGTCGAGCCGATGGCCCGGCGGGTGGAGTTCCTGGAGGAGGTCGTCGCCGAGCTCGGCGTCCCGTGGCGGGTGGTCCGCGGCCGCGCCGAGGATCGCTCCGTCCGCCAGGCCGTCGGCCCGGTGGACGTCGTGACCGCCCGGGCGGTCGCCGCGCTCCCCCGGCTGGTCGCCTGGTGCCGCGACCTGCTGCGCCCGGGCGCCCAGCTGGTCGCGCTCGTCGGTACCCGCGCCGTCGAGGAGCTGCCCGCGCTGGTGCCCGAGCTCGAGGCGGCCGGCATGCGCGAGGTGCACGCCCGGGCTGTCGGCGCGGACCTCGGCGACGCTGCCACTACCGTGGTGGTCATGACGCGTGGAACGCGGTGAGTCCTGTTCCACGTGGAACCCGTACGACTCCCCGAGCCCGTTCCACGTGAAACGGATCGGCAGGAAGGACCCGAGATGACCGACCCGGGCCAGCGGCTGCGGAGCAGCCTCGCCGCCGACCAGGCGGCCAGCTCCGGTGCGGACTTCGACAGCCCCATCGCCATGGAAGCCCTGCGGGCCACCCGGGTGCTGCACGCCGCCAACCAGGAGCCCTTCCCCGCGCCGGGACGGATCCGCGTCATCACGATCGCCAACCAGAAGGGCGGCGTCGGCAAGACCACCTCGGCGGTGAACCTGGGCGTGGCGCTGTCCCTCTACGGCTTGCGGACGCTCGTCATCGACCTCGACCCGCAGGGCAACACGAGTACCGCCCTCGGGGTGGACCACACCGTCGGGACGCCGTCCATCTACGACGCGCTCGTCGGCGACCACTCGCTGTCGGAGGTCGTGCACCCGACCACGGCCAGCCCGCTGCTGCACTGCGTGCCGGCGACGATCGACCTCGCCGGGGCGGAGATCGAGCTGGTCTCGGTGGTCGCCCGCGAGTACCGGCTCCGCCGGTCGATCGAGGCGTACCTGTACTCCCTGCCGGCCGAGCAGCGGCCGCACTACGTGCTCGTGGACTGTCCGCCGTCCCTGGGACTGCTGACCCTCAACGCCCTGGTGGCCGGCGACGAGGTGCTCATCCCCATCCAGTGCGAGTACTACGCGCTCGAGGGGCTGGGCCAGCTGCTCAACAACATCGACCTGGTCCGCCAGCACCTCAACCCGGGCATCGCCGTCCGGACCATCCTGCTCACCATGTACGACGGGCGCACCAAGCTCGCCGACCAGGTGGCCGAGGAGGTCCGCAAGCACTTCGGGGACCTCGTGCTGAACGCCGTCATCCCGCGCAACGTGCGGGTCTCGGAGGCCCCGGGCTACGGCCAGTCGGTGCTCACCTACGACCCCGGCTCGCGCGGGTCGACCAGTTACGTGGAGGCCGCCCGCGAGCTCGCCGAGCGGGGCGTCTCACTGCCGCCGTTGAGCGCGCCGCCCGCCCCCGGCGGCCCGCCGACCACCCCGATGAACGCCGTCTCCGTCGCCCCCCGGGCGTTCGCCGCCACCGACGCGGCGACCGTGCCCGTCCCCCCGTCCTCTGAGGAGAGAGCATGAGCAAGCGTGGCGGTCTCGGCCGGGGGCTCGCGGCGCTGATCCCCACCAGTCCCCCACCCGTCGAGCAGTCCGCGCTGCCCGAGTCGGCGGACGGCGGCGAGCGCCCGGACGGCGCGGCACCGGCCTCCGCTCCGGAGACCACACCCACGGTCCACCTGCTGCCGCCGGCCGCGCAGGCCGCCGAGACGGTCGCCCGGCGGCAGGAGGAGGCGGTCGGGGTCCCGGGCGCGCACCTGCGCGAGGTGGCCGTCGGCGACGTCGTCCCCAACCCCAGGCAGCCCCGCCAGGTGTTCGACGACGAGGCGCTGGAGGAGCTCACCCACTCCGTCCGGGAGTTCGGCCTGCTGCAGCCGATCGTGGTGCGCGAGCGGGACGGCAGCGGTTACGAGCTCATCATGGGCGAGCGCCGGCTGCGGGCCGCGCGCGCGGCGGGCCTGGACACCGTGCCGGCGATCGTCCGGGACACCACCGACGACGCGCTGCTGCGCGACGCCCTGCTGGAGAACATCCACCGGGTCCAGCTCAACCCGCTGGAGGAGGCCGCCGCCTACCAGCAGCTGCTGGAGGAGTTCGGCGCCACCCACGAGGAGCTGGCGAGCCGCATCGGCCGGAGCCGGTCGCAGGTCACCAACACCATCCGGCTGCTGAAGCTGCCGGTGAAGGTGCAGACCCGCGTCGCCGCCGGGGTCATCTCGGCCGGGCACGCCCGCGCCCTGCTCGGCCTGCCCGACGCCGAGGCGCAGGACGCGCTGGCCACTCGCATCGTCGCCGAGGGGATGTCGGTGCGGGCCACCGAGGAGGCGGTCGCGATGGCCGTCGCCGAGGAGCCGGCCAGCAAGCGGCGTCCCCGGAAGTTCTCCGCACCGGGCGTCGAGGACCTCGCCGGCCGCCTGTCGGACGCCTTCGAGACCACGGTGAAGATCCAGATCGGTCGGGCCAAGGGCCGGATCGTCGTCGAGTTCGGCTCGGTCGACGACCTGCAGCGGATCATCGGTCAGATGGCTCCGGACATCACGGGCCGTCGCGCCGAGAGCTAAGGCCCGGAAAGACCCACGAGGGCCGGTTGCGTCACTGACGTAACCGGGCCCTCGTGGGTGCCCCGCGCGGGGTCCCGGGCATAGGAGGCTATCCATACGTCCTGGCGCCAGAAACGTAGGCATAGCTTCCTATGCCGGCGGGGCTAGCGGGCGGTGACGGCCCGACGGGTCAGCAGCCGGGAGAGGACGTCGCCGAGCGAGTGGCCGGCCGCCTCGACCGCCATCGGGAACATCGACGTCTCGGTGAGCCCGGGCGAGACGTTCACCTCGAGGAAGTGCACCTCGCCGTCCGGACCGACGATGGCGTCGGTGCGGGACAGGTCGGCCAGACCGAGCACCCGGTGCACCTCGACCGCGAGCGCGGCCGCCTTCGCGGCGACCTCCGCGGAGACCCGCGCAGGGGCGTGGTACTCGGTGAGCCCGGGCGTGTAGCGGGCGGTGTAGTCGAACACCCCGGACTCGGGGGCGATCTCGACCGCCGGCAGCGCCTCGGGCCCCTCCCCCAGGTCCACGACCGACAGGGCGAGCTCCACGCCGTCGACGAACCGCTCGACCATCACGGTGTCCCCGTAGGCGAAGCAGCTGACCATCGCGGCCGGGAGGTCCTCGACGCGGGTCACCTTCTGTGCGCCCAGCGCGGATCCACCCGAAGCCGGCTTCACCATCAGCGGCAGTCCGAGCCGGGCGACGATGAGGTCCAGCACGGCGCCGGCGCCCAGCTCCCGGAAGGTGCTGTGCGGCAGCGCGACCCAGTCCGGCGTGGTCACCCCGGCGGAGCGGACGACGGACTTGGCGGCCGGCTTGTCCCACGCCAGCCGGCAGGCCGCGGCCGGGGAGCCGACGTAGGGGACGCCGGCCAGGTCGAGCACCGCCCGCAGCGCGCCGTCCTCGCCGGTCGCGCCGTGCAGGGCGATGAAGACCGCGTCGGCCGGAGCGGCGGACAGGCCGGGCAGCAGCTCGGCGTCGGCGTCGCGCACCTCGGCGTCCACCCCGGCGCGGGTCAGCTCCTCCCAGACCTGGGTGCCGGAGGAGAGGCTGACCTCCCGCTCGAAGTTCAGCCCGCCGGCCAGGACGACGGCGCGCAGGGGATGGCGTGCCCCCGCGGACTCCGGGGCGGGTGCGGCAGCGGCGTCGGTCATGCCCGTCCGTCCTCGTAGGTGTCGCTGTTGGCCGGGCCGACGATGTTCTCGGCGTCGTGGCTGCGGGTGGGGGCGCCGAGGGCGCGGAACGCGCCGGTGTCCACGCCGTCGAAGGTGGAGTGCAGGTCCAGCTCGGCCTCGATGACGCGGGCCAGCCGGCGCACGCCCTCGCGGATCTGGTCCGGCTCCGGGTAGCAGTAGGACAGCCGCATGTACTCCCGGCCGCCGCCGTCGGCGTAGAAGCCGATGCCGGGCACGTAGGCGACGTGGGCGTTGACCGCGCGCGGCTGCATGCGCTTGGCGTCCAGGCCGTGCGGCAGCTTGAGCCACACGTAGAAGCCGCCGTCGGGCTTGGTCCACGTCGTGCCCGGGGGCATCAGCTGCTCGAGGGACTCCAGGGTGGCGTCCCGCCGCTCGCGGTACAGCTCGACGAAGTGCTTGATCTGCTCGCGCCAGGGCTGGGTGTCGAGGTACCGGGCGACGGCGTACTGGGTGAGCGAGGGGGGGCAGAGCACCTGCGCCTCGGTGGCCAGCACGAGCTTCTCCCGGACGGCGAGCGGGGCGAGCACCCAGCCGACGCGCAGGCCGGGAGAGAACGTCTTGGAGAACGAGCCGAGGTAGATGACCCGCTGGGAGTTGCGCGCCCGCAGCGCCCGCATGGGCTCCCGGTCGAAGCCGAGCAGCCCGTAGGGGTTGTCCTCGATCACGAGCAGGTCGTAGCGGTCGGCGATCTCGATGATCGCCTGGCGGCGCGGCTCGGACAGCGTGACGCCGGCCGGGTTGTGGTAGTTCGGCACCGTGTAGAGGAACTTGACCCGGTCGCCGTTGGCCCGGCACTCGAGCAGCGCCTGCTCCAGCGCCTCGGGGATCAGCCCGTCGTCGTCCATCTGGACGTGCCGGACCCGCGCCTCGGCGGCCTGGAAGACCCCGAGCGCACCGACGTAGGAGGGGCCCTCGGCGAGGACGACGTCACCGGGGTCGCAGAACACCCGGGTCACCAGGTCCAGCCCCTGCTGGGAGCCGACGGTGACGACGACCTCGCTCGGCGAGGCGTCGGTGATGCCCTCCAGCGCCATGACGTCGCAGATCCGCTCGCGCAGCCGCGGGTCGCCCTGACCGGACCCGTACTGCAGCGTCTGGGCGCCCATGCCCGACACCAGCTCGCCGATCATCGAGCCGACCGCGTCGAGCGGCAGCGCGGTGACCGCGGGCATGCCGCCGGCCAGCGAGACGACCTCGGGGCGGCTGACGACGGAGAACAGCGCGCGGATCTCCGAGGTCTTCATCCCGTGGGTGCGTGCTGCGTACCGGTCGGCCAGCGGGTCCAGCCGCGGGTGGCGCGGCGCCGGGTGGGGGTGCACACCGGGACCCGGAGGGGTGCCGGGCGGGAGAGAGGCCACCTGTCGAGTGTAGGGAGCCCTGCGGAGCGGCCCGCCGGGGACACGTCGGGCGGACGGACCGTTCGGTCACAGCCGTCCCAGCCGCCCCCGCGTTCTTGGCGGGGTATTGGATCCCATGCCCGCGTCAGAGCAGCCGATACGCGGGTAGAGGATCCAATACCGCGGAGGGCGTCAGACGCGCTCGGGGAGGACGAACGTGCCCGTCGGCGGGTCGGCCTCGGCGGGCAGGAAGAGCCGCTGGACGGCGGCCAGGACGGCGCTGGCCACGGTGCTGCGCAGCCGGGCGTCGAGCAGCAGCAGCCGGTCGACCGGGTGGGAGAGGTAGCCGCAGTCGATCCGCACCGCCGGCATGCGGCTGGCCCGCAGCAGGTCCCACGTCTTGGCGTGCGAGCCCAGGTCGAGCATGCCGGTGCGGGCGATGACCTCCCGGCGGACCAGGTTGGCGAACTGCTCGCCCACGGTCGAGGAGGCGCCCGACCCGGTGCCGTAGTAGTAGCTGGCCACCCCGCGGGCGTGCTCGGAGGCGTGCGCGTCGAGGTGCAGCGAGAGGAACAGGTCGGCGCGGGCGTCGTTGGCGAACGCCGTCCGTTCCGCGGGGGACGGGTTCTGGTTCCGCCCGCGGGTCAGGTACACCGTGGCGCCGGCCGCGGCGAGCCGGCCCTCGATCCGCGAGGCGAGGTCGAGGACCAGGTCGGCCTCGGTGGTCTCCCCCGCGGTGAACCCGGTGTCGGGACCGCCGTGCCCGGGGTCCACGACGATGCGCCGGCCGATCAGGTGCGGGCCGCTCTCCACGAAGCTGGCGCTCTGCCGCAGCAGCTGCGGACGGCCACCGGTCACCTTGCGCCCGAGCTGCCGCAGGGCGCGCAGCGTGGCCGGGCCGCACGTGCCGTCGGAGGTCAGCCCGTAGTCGCGCTGGAAGGCCCGCAGCCCGGTCTCGGTCTCCGCACCGAAGACGCCGTCCACCGGGCCGGCGTCGTAGCCGAGCTCGTGCAGCCGGTCCTGCAGGTTCGTGACGTCGTCCCCACGGATCGGGCGCACCGGGTCGTGGTGCAGCAGCCGGTCACCGAGGGACCAGCGGGCCTCGGACAGCGCGCGGTAGGTCTCCTCGCCCACCCGGCCGTCGACGGAGAGCCCCCGGACCTGCTGGAAGTGCCGGACGGCGAGCTCCGTGGACTGGTCGTAGACGGCGTCGCCGTCCTCGTCCCCGACCGCGGCGGGGAGCAGCCCGATGCTGCGCAGGGCGGCGTGGACGTCGGCCACGGCGGGACCGCGGTCCCCGGCCCCGAGGGGGTGCATGCGGCTGTCGGTTCCCATCGTGGGTCGATTGTGGTCCCCGGCCGTCCTCCCGGCCCGTCGGGGGGCCCCGGACGGGCCGGGCCTCCCCGGCGCGATGCCGGGGAGGCCCTGTGAGACGAGGCCCCGCAGGGGGGCGCTTGCTCAGATGTAGTCGGCGAGGTCCGAGAGGATGGCACCCTTGGGCTTGGCGCCGATGATGCTCTTCACCGGCTTGCCGTCCTGGAACACCGTCATCGTCGGGATCGACATGACCTGGTAGTCACGCGCGATCTGCGGGTTCTCGTCGATGTTCAGCTTCGCGATCGTGAGCTTGTCGCCGTGCTCGGCGGCGATCTCCTCGAGGACCGGGGCGACCATCTTGCACGGACCACACCACTCGGCCCAGAAGTCGACGAGCACGGGCTTGTCGCTGCCCAGCACGTCGTCGGCGAAGCTGGCGTCGGTGACGGTCACGGTGTTGCCTGCCATGGTCGTTCTCCTCGTGGTTCGGAAGTGGCCTCGGGTGTCACTGCAGTGGGGCCCGGCTGGGACAACCGGCCGGAGGGGCGGTCTATGCCCCGCCTGAGCTGGTGATGCCCGCCGCAGACCGCCGGCGAACGCCGCTCAGCGCTCGCCGAACGCCTCGGCGAGGTACCGCTCGGCGTCGATCGCCGCTGCCGCGCCGGTGCCGGCCGAGGTGATGGCCTGCCGGTAGATGTGGTCGACGACGTCACCGCAGGCGAACACGCCGTCGATGTTGGTGCGGGTGGTCGGGTGCTCCACCTGGATGTAGCCCTCGTCGTCCAGCTTGAGCTGGCCGGCGAAGATCTCGCTGCGGGGGTCGTGGCCGATGGCGACGAAGACGCCGGTGACCGGCATGTTCTCGGTCGCGCCGCTGTCGGTGTCGGTGAGCTGGACGCCGGAGACGGTCTCGTCGCCGAGCACGTCGGTCACCTGCTTGCCCAGCTGCCAGCGGATCTTCTCGTTGTCCTGGGCGCGCTGGACCATGATCTTGGACGCGCGCAGCTCCTGGCGCCGGTGGACGACGGTGACCGACTTGGCGAAGCGGGTGAGGAAGGTGGCCTCCTCCATGGCGCTGTCACCGCCGCCGACCACGACGATGTCCTGGTCGCGGAAGAAGAAGCCGTCGCACGTGGCACAGGCCGAGACGCCGCGGCCCAGCAGCCGGGCCTCGTTGTCCAGGCCCAGGTACCGGTACTTCGAGCCGGTCGCGACGATGACCGCGTGGGCGCGGTGCACCTCGTCGCCGACCTTCACGATCTTGGGCTCGGCGGTCAGGTCGACCTCGCTGACGTCGCGGGCGACCAGCTCGGCGCCGAAGCGCTCGGCCTGCTGGCGCATGTCCATCATCAGCTGCGGGCCCTGGATGCCCTCGGCGAAGCCGGGGAAGTTCTCGACCTCGGTGGTGGTCATGAGCGCGCCACCGAACTGCGAACCCTCGAACACCAGCGGGTGCAGGTTGGCGCGGGCGGCGTAGACGGCGGCGGTGTAACCCGCCGGCCCCGACCCGATGATGATCAGGTCGCGGATGCCGTCATGCTCCGCCGGCGGGATCGCGGGGTTCCCGTCAGTGGTCACGGCGGGTCCGGGGGTCGGGTGGTCTGAGGTCACGGGCGGCACAACGAGGATCGTAAGAGCCGCATTCCCCCGTCAGCAGGGCCTCATTCCAGCCCACGGAAGTCCCGGCCGGGCGGTTCGGGACGGCCGTCAGCCGGCCGGCTGCAGCGCCACCTCGGCGATGCCGGCGGCGAAGCCGTCGCCGGACTCCACCAGCCCGGTCACCCACACCAGCACGTACTGGCTGGTCACGGTCTCCTCGAAGGGGAGGTCGGTGGTCGCCTCCAGCTCGCCGGTGGCGACGACGTCGAACTCGTCGATGCCGGCGTCGGGCGCGTCGGCCACCCGGATCTCGACAGTGGCACCGGGTGTGGTCGTCGTCACGGACACCCCGGCCAGGGCCTGCGCCGAGCCCAGGTCGTAGACGACGCCGACGCCGTCCTTGAGGTTGCCGAACGCGGGCGAGCCCCGGTAGGTGAGCGTCGACCAGGCGGTCGCGGGGTCGCCGTCGAAGGACAGCGAGATGTCGTCGACGTTCTCCGGCTCGCCGTCGCCGCCGGGGTCGAGCACGGCGGCCCCGACGATCGTGGCGGCCGGGGCGTCGCCGGGAGCCGGGCTCTCCTCGTCGGCCGGCGCGCTGCTGGACGGCGCGCTCGGCGCCGTGCCGCCCTCGCCGACCGAGCCCGCCACGGACAGCACGTTCGACCCCAGCCACCAGGCCAGCCCGATGACCACGGCCAGCGCGAGCAGCGGCAGGCCGACGACGAGGAGCTTGCGGCGGCCCGCGGGGGCCGGCTCGGCATACCCGTCGCGGTCCGGCTCGTCGGTGACGACGTCGTCCTCGACGCCGAAGCCGCCCGCCAGCGGCAGCAGGTCGTCGTCCTCCTCGCCGCGCGGCGCGGGCACCGGCGGCCGACCGCGCCGGTCCAGCCGCCGGGGGCCGTCGGGTCCGGCGTCCATCGTGGGCGAGGGGTCCTCGGCGACGTCGTCCTCGCGGCGCTCGCGCAGCCGGCGCAACCACCCGCTGTCGGACTCGTCGACGCCGCGGACCGGCTCCGAGACGTGCCCGCGCGGGCGCTCGGCGAGCAGGGCGGCCATCGCGGCGACGCTGGAGAGGCCGGCGCCGGGCTCCCGGGACCGCGCGCGGCGGACCAGGGCGGCGAGGTCGGGGGACAGGGCCGGCGACCGCCCCGGGGCCTCGCCGGCGCGGCGGTCGGTGAGGCAGTACTCGAGCAGCTCGGCGAGCGCGGCGATGTCGCCCTGCACCGTTCCGCTGGCGGCCGGGACCGCGCGCAGGCCGACCAGGCCGTTGGGCCGCAGGACGACCGTCTCGGGCGTCAGCCCGCCGACGGCGAGCCCGACCCGGTGCGCCTCGGCGACCCCCTCGGCCAGGCGGCGCAGGACGGCGCGGACCTCGCGCTCCGGCATCGGCCCGTCGGCCAGCCGCTCCGCGAGGGTCTGCCCCTCGATCCACTCGTTGACCACGTATGCCGCCCCGCCCGGGGCCGCGCCGCCCGACCCCTCGGCGGCGTCGTAGACCATGGCCAGGGCGGGCGTGGCCAGGCCGCCGGCGGTGAGCGCGCGGGTGATCCACTCGCGGGCCGCGGCGCCGCCGGGGGTGTGCACCCGGATGGCGACGTCCCGGTTGAGGATGCGGTCCTTGGCGCGCCAGCAGCGGATGACGCCGGTCGACGTGGCCTCGGCCGGGCCGACCTCGGCGAGGGGCCGGTAGCGGTCGGGGAGGCCGGTGGTCGTGGACGTCATCGACGCGGCCGACTCCCTGTTCGCTCCAGGCCGGTGGCGGGGGTGCCCCGGCGGTGGCGTCGCCGCGGTGCTCATCCGCGCCCCAGCCGGGCCCTGACGGCGGCCAGGGGCTCCCGGACCTCGGAGACCCGGGCGAGCACGAGCCCTGCCAGAGCCGCGACGCCGACCACCACGGTACCGATCAGCAGGGTGCCGAGCGAGCCCGCCACCGAGGTGCCCAGCGCGCTGTTGGTCACTGTGACCGTCCCCCAGCCCAGCAGGCCCGCGACGAGCGAGGCGGCGGCGATCGGCAGCACCGGACCCAGGCTCGACCGGGTGCCGAGCACGCCCAGCCGCCGGCGGAGCGCGAGGTGCCCGAGGGCCCAGCCGACGAGGTAGGTGGTGCTCGTGGCCAGCATCAGGCCCGCGACCACCTCGTCGGGGTCGACGACGACGGGGACGAGCAGCAGCAGCGGCACCCGGACGGCGACCATCCCGAGCTGGATGAGCGTCGGGGTGCGGGCGTCCTTCATCGCGTAGAAGACCCGCAGCTGGAGCAGCGTGACCGCCATCGGCAGCAGGCCGAACGCCCCGACAGCGAGCGCGACGCCGATGCCCCGGGCCTCCGCGGCGCTGGTGTTGCCGTGGGCGAAGGCGACGGTGGCCACGGCGGGACCCAGCACCGCCAGTGCGGCCGTGACCGGCAGCAGGCCCAGGGCCGACAGCCGGGTGCCGAGGGCGAGGTCCTGCACGACCCCCGGGATGTCGGAGCGCGCCGCGGCCCGGCTCATCCTCGGCAGCAGCGCGGTGAGCAGGGCGACGCCGATGATCCCGTAGGGCATCTGGAACAGCAGACTGGCGTTGGCGAAGGCCAGGTTGCCCAGCCCGCCGGCGTCCGCCGCCCCGGCGGCGACCCGGTTGGCCACGACGACGCCGACCTGGCTGACCAGCACGTAGACCACCATCCACAGGCCCAGCGAACCGGCCTCGGCCAGCCCGGTGCCGCGCAGCCCCCACTGCGGGCGCAGCGGCACCCCGTGCCGGCCGAGCAGCGGCAGCAGCACGAGCGCCTGGACGGCGATCCCCAGCGTCGTCCCGATCCCGAGCAGCCACACCTGGGTGTCGGTGATGGTGACCGGCGTCAGTGGACCGGCCCCGCCGGCGAACACGAACAGCGCGCCGGTGAGGATCACCACGATGTTGTTGAGCACCGGCGCCCACGCCGGCGGGCCGAACACCGCGCGGGAGTTGAGGATCGCGGTGGCCAGGGCGCCGATGCCGTAGAAGACGATCTCGACCAGCAGGATCCGGGCCAGCCAGTTGGCGAGCGCGACCTGGGCGGGGTCCCCGCGGATGCCCATGAGCCAGGTCAGCGCCGGCGCCGCGAGGACGGCGAGCGCGGTCAGCGCGGTCAGCACGACGACGGTGAGCGTCATCAGCCGCTGGGTGTACCGGACGCCGCCGTCCTCGTGCTTCTCCTGCGCGCTGACCAGCAGTGGGACGACGACCGAGGTGAGCACCCCGCCCAGCAGCAGCTCGTAGACGATGTTGGGGAGCAGGTTCGCGACCGTGTAGGCGTTGCCGACGGCGGCCACGCCGAGGACCGCGGTGAGCACCGCCGTCCGCAGGAAGCCGGTCAGCCGGGACACCAGGGTGGCCACGGCCATCGTCCCGGCGGCGCGCAGGATGCCGCGGCTGGCGCCGGGGGCGCCCTCGCGGGCCTCGACCTCCTCGTCGGTCTCGTCGACCGGACGCGGCACCGCCGGCAGCACCGGGATGAGCTGGGTGTCGTCGGGGCCGGGCACCCACCGCCCCGCCCGAGGGCGCGGCGGCGGCACCGGGGGCAGCGGGCGGACCCGCGCCGCCGGTGACGGGCCGCGGGTGGCCGGTGGCGGCGGGGTCGCGGTCGGCGTCGGG